>NZ_WHJC01000242.1 GCF_009295725.1 Clostridium tarantellae | reverse complement strand
ATAATATATATATAATGGTATAGTTGGTAATATTAATTAAGGTTGAATTTATAATATTAAAGTAATAGAATAAAAACAAATATTACATTATTAAAAAAATTCAGAAAATAATGTATTTATAAACTAAAAGAAGAGAATACTACAAAAGAATTATTTAGAAAGGTATTTTCTTTAGGAGGTAGTAAAAGGTATGAAACAATATGTAGAAATTGTAGACGTAATAGCAAGACAAATTCTTGATTCAAGATGTTTTCCTACAGTAGAGGTTGAGGTTATATTAGAAGATGGAACAATAGGTAGAGCTGCAGTTCCATCAGGAGCTTCAACAGGTATATATGAAGCTGTTGAATTAAGAGATGGTAACAAAGATAAATATATGGGAAAAGGTGTTCAACAAGCTGTTGATAATGTAAATGATGAAATTGCTGATGAAATAGTTGGTATGAATGTTTTAGATCAAGTTTATATTGATAAAACTCTTATAGAGTTAGATGGAACACCAAATAAAGGAAGATTAGGTGCAAATGCAATATTAGGAGTTTCTTTAGCAGTGGCTCAAGCAGCAGCTAATTATTTGGGTATTCCTTTATATCAATACATAGGAGGAACTAATGCTAAAGTACTTCCAGTTCCAATGATGAACATAATAAATGGTGGTAGTCATGCAGATAATTCAGTAGATTTACAAGAATTTATGGTTATGCCTGTAGGCTTTGATTGTTTTGAAAGAGCAATTCAAGCTTGTGCAGAAGTTTATCATTCATTAAAGAAAACATTAAATGAAAAGGGTTATTCTACAGGGGTTGGTGATGAAGGAGGCTTCGCACCAAATTTAAAATCAAATTCTGAAGCAATTGATGTAATTTTAGAAGCTATTAAAAAAGCTGGATATGAGCCAGGAAAAGAAATGTTTATAGCTATAGATGCTGCTTCATCTGAATATTATAAAGATGGCAAATATGTTTTAGAACATGAAGGAAAAACTTTAACTGCTGCTGAAATGGTTGATTTCTTAGAAGATTGGGTTAATAAATATCCAATAATATCTATAGAAGATGGTATGGCAGAAGAAGATTGGGAAGGATGGAAACTATTAACAGAGAGATTGGGTAATAAAATTCAATTAGTAGGAGATGATTTATTTGTTACTAATACTGAAAAGTTATCTATGGGAATAGAAAAAGGAGTAGCAAATTCAATTCTTATTAAACTAAACCAAATAGGAACATTAACTGAAACATTAAATGCTATAGAAATGGCAAATAGAGCTGGATATACTGCAGTTGTTTCACATAGATCAGGTGAAACAGAAGATACTACAATAGCAGATCTTGTTGTTGCAACTAATGCAGGTCAAATAAAAACAGGAGCGCCAGCTAGAAGTGAGAGAGTTGCTAAATATAATCAATTAATAAGAATTCATGAAGAATTAGGTGATGTTGCTGAATATAGAGGATTAAACGCTTTCTTTAATATTAAAAAGTAATTTATTTAATATTATAGCTAATAAAGATTTATAATAAACCTCATTAAATATATTGAATATAAGTAAGTTAAAATTAACATTATTTATATCAATTTTATTTAATGAGGTGTTTTTTTGATGAGATATTTTGGTAAATTAAGGAATATTTCTAATAAAATTTAAAATTATTTTAAAAAGCAATATTTAAAATAGAAAAACTTAGATAAAATTAAAAATTTACGTTATAATTATACAAGAGAATTTTATAAAACTAACATTAAATTATAAAGTTTACTCATATATTATTTTTGAAAAAATAATATATGAGTAAAAAACTTAAGGTTAGTAAAAAATATATTTAATATAAAACTAAGGATAAATTGAGGGAGGATAGTTTGAAAATGAAATTCAAAATAAATTTGAATAAAAAAGTTAAATTAGTTTTTAAAATTTTATTTGTATCTACAGTATTACTTTTTGTTGTAAGAGAATTTAGCAACATTATAAAAAGCTTTAATATGCAATACTTTTTAACATATAGAGATAGATTGACTTGGATTAATCTACTTATAATAGGAGTATTGGGAATAATTTCATATATACCATTATCTTTTTATGATTTTATTTTAAAGAAAGAAGTGGGAATAAAACTTAATAATATGAAGTTATATAAATATTCATGGATTGCTAGTTCTATATCTAGTTTGTTAGGTTTTGGAGGAGCTACTTCCTTAGCATTTAAACAATATTTTTATGGAAATTATGTAAATGATAAAAAGAAATTATTAAAAGAAATAGGAAAAATAGTAGCATTAAACTTAACAGGATTATCTTTGATTTGTATTATATATGTTTTTTTGCAATTAAGAAAATGGGAAAGTATAGGATTAGTTAAATATCCAATAATAATAATTTCTTTATATACTCCTATACTTATAGTTTTTTTAATATATAAATATATTAGAACAAAAGATAGTAAAGAATTTTTTTGTACATTATCAATTATAGGTATTTCTTTTTCAGAGTGGTTAACTACTGTTATTTTAATATATTCAACTATTAAAATAACAGGAGCTAGTATTACTGTATTTCAATTTTTACCTGTATATGTAGAAGCAGCTGTTTTAGGTATATTAAGTATGATACCAGGAGGCTTAGGAACTTTTGATTTAGCTTTTATGGAAGGATTAAAAGCATTAAATATACCTATAGAACAAACATTATTAGTAACAATTTTATATAGAATAAGTTATTTTATAGTTCCAGCTACTATAGGAGTTATATTATATGTACATGATTTTGGAAAAAAAGTGAATGAAAAATTTCAAGGTATTCCTAAAGAAATACTTTCAACTATAGCTTATAAAATATTAATAGTTCTTGTATTTATTTCAGGTAGTGTTATAGTATTAGCTAATATAGCACCAGATATTCTTTATAAAATTAAGTTTATAAAGATATTGTTAGCGCAAAGAGCCATAGGTTTTTCAATAGGTATAAGCGTTATAATAGGTTTTTTAATAATATTAGCTTCTCTTATGATAAAATATAAATCAAAAGGAATATATAAAATTACTATTTCACTTTTAGCATTATCTATAATTTTTTCTTTTTCAAGAGGTATTAAATTAAGTGAATTAATTTTTCTTTTAATGGTATCTTATTTGGTTTATTTAAGTAGAGATAAATTTTATAGAAAAACTTTTGTAGTAACATGGAAAAATATTATTAAAGATACTATTATATTAATTATCTCTTTTATAACATATTTTTATATTGTAGCAAGATATAGCAAACATCTTTCAGTAAATAGTATTCATTATTTATCATATAAAATGGCATATAAGATGGGAATAATAGCTTTAGCTATAGTAATAGTAATTTATGTAGCTATTTATTTTTTAAATAGGGATTTAAAGCTACCTGTTAAAACTTTTGATGAATGTAAAGATGATATAAATAATATTTTAGAAAGTTATAATGGAACATCATTGACCCATTTAATATTTTTAAAAGATAAATATGTTTATTTAAATGAAGATAAAGATGTTTTATTTCAATATGAAGTTTTTGTAGATAAGTTATTTGTTTTAGGAAATCCCATAGGAAATAAAGAAAAAATACTTGGAGAAATAGAAAAATTTTGTAATTTCGCTGATACATATGGATATACACCTGTATTTTATCAAATAGATGATACAATGATAAATTATTTGCATTCTAATGGATATGATTTTATGAAATTAGGAGAAGAAGCTAAAATTGAAATTGATAGTTTTAAAGTTGTAGGAAATAAGATGAAAAATCTTAAGGCAGCTAAAAACAAAATGATTAAAGAAGGGTATACTTTTGAAGTACTTTATCCACCTTTTTCAAAGGATTTAATGAATAAATTAAAAAAAATTTCTGATGAATGGCTAGAAAATAGAAAAGAAAAAGGGTTTTCCGTAGGCTTTTTTGATGAAGATTATTTAAATAGAGCCCCTATAGCTATAATAAAAGATTGCAATGGAGATATGAAAGCATTTTCTAATATAATGTATATGTATGATAAAGATAAAAGTTTTTCAGTAGATTTAATGAGATTTACTAAAAATTCTCCTACAGGGTTAATGGATTTTATATTTATTAATTTAATAGAACAAGGTAAAGTAAAAGGGTTTAAAACTTTTAATATGGGAATGGCTCCATTAGCTAATGTAGGTGTATCAAAATATGCTTTTTTAAGTGAACGATTAGCATTACAATTATATGAAAATGGACAATTTTTGTATTCTTTTAAAGGTCTTAGAAAGTTTAAAGAAAAATACACAGATAAGTGGGAAGATAGATATATAGCATATAGAAGAAGTACTTCATTGCCAATAATTATGCTTCAAGCAGCTTTACTTTGTTCAAGAGGTAAGAACCAATTAATTATAATGGATAAAATTAATGATGTTTTATTTTTAAAAGTATAATTTTATACTTTTAAAATCTACTAAATAAAAAAGCTATGAATTTCATAGCTTTTTTATTTAGTAGATTTTTATGAAAATTTTAATTGTTAAGTCCTTCTAAAAATCTTTCTTCTACTTTATTCCAATTAATTATATTAAAGAAATTATCTAAATAATCTGCTCTTCTATTTTGATATTTTAAATAATAAGCATGCTCCCAAACGTCTACTGTTAACAATGGAAATTCACCATTTGATAAAGGACAATTTTGATTTGCTGTAGATATTATTTTAAGTTCTTTATTCTTATCTAATACTAGCCAAGCCCAACCTGAGCCAAATTGACCAAGAGCAGCATTTTTAAATTTAACTTTAAAATTATCTAAAGATCCAAAAGCTTTAATTAAAGCTTCTTTTAACACTATTTTAGGTTCTTTAGTGCAATCACATTGAGATGATGCAAGGCTTTCCCAATAAAACTGGTGATTAAACACTCCACCAGCATTATTTATTACAGCTTCAACAACATCTTCTGGGATTCTATCAAGATTCATTAAAATCTCAGGTAAAGTAAAATCATATGCTGCTGGATAATTTAATAAAGCTTTATTTAAGTTATCAGTATAAGTTTGTTGGTGTTTGTCATGATGAAATCTTACAGTTTCTTCATCAATATAAGGTTCAAGAGCATTATAATCATATTCTAATGGTTTTAATTTAAATTCTTTATTCATAATAAATCACCTCTATAAA
>NZ_WHJC01000241.1 GCF_009295725.1 Clostridium tarantellae | reverse complement strand
AAACTAGAGCACACTAAATTTATATAAATATTTCAGGAGGTTATTTTAATGAGACAAGAAATTTTATCTTATTTATCTACTGAAAAAGAAAACTTATATAATTTATGTAAATTTTTATATGAAAATCCTGAAGAAAGTTATAAAGAATTTAAATCTTGTAAATACATATCAAATTTTTTACAAGACAAAGGATTTAAAGTTAAAAAAAATTTTTTGAATTTAGAAACATCTTTTTATGCTGAAAAAGGAAATGGATTCCCTAAAATATGTTTTACTTGTGAATATGATGCTATAAAAGATGAAGGTCATCTTACAGGCCATAATTTATTAACTACTATTGCTGTAACTAGCGTTTTAGGACTAGGTCATATAATTGATAAACTTGGAGGCACTGTATGTATAATAGGCTGTCCTGGAGAATATTTAGGTGGTAGCAAAGCAACTATGGTTAGACAAGGAGTATTCGATGATATAGATGCAGTTTTAGTAGCACATCCTGATTTGGTAACTTGTGAAAGTGGAACTTCAAAAGCTATAATTCCTTTAAGAGTTAAATTTAGTGGATCAGATGGATTTAGTTTTTTAAATTCTAACAACTATACATCATTAGATGGAGCTTTATTAAGTTTTAATATACTAAATTCTTTATTAAAGGGATTTTATCCTGAAGTAAGTATAAACTCTATTTTATCTGAAGGTGGAGTAACTCCTCTACTTATGCCAATTGATTCAGAATCTAAATTCTATATAAGAGCTAATAATATGGAAAAAGCTAAAATAGCTGAAGAAAAAATTAAAGAAGTATCCTTTTACGTTAGTAAACTTATGTCATTAAATTATCATACTGAACTTTATGAACCACCAAGTGAACAATTGTTATCTAATAAAATATTGAATAGATTATTTAGTAATAATTTAAAAGAAAATGGAATAATTGATATTTGTCCTTCTAGAGATATTAATGCAGGTTTAAGCTTAGGAGCAGTAAGTCAAATAGTTCCTTGTATACACCCTTATATAGATATAGTAGAAAAGGGGTTTATAAAATATGGAACTAAAGATTTTGCATTAGCAACACTTTCAACATATGCACAAGAACAAAGTATTAAAGCTTCTTATGCATTAATATCTACTGCTATAGATTTAATTGAAAGTGAAACTCTTTTATCAGAAGTTAAAGGAGCTTTTTATAAATCTAAAAAAAGTTTATATTAAAAAAGAGTATAATTATTGAAAATCATTCAATAATTATACTCTTCATTATTTTCTATAAAACTTTTTCTAATTTTTCTACTAATTTTCCACTTGGTTGAAAATAAAATCTTTTATAATCATTATCTTTTTTATATACACAGCAATAAACAGCTTTTGGAACTAAACTGCATATATATTTTTTACTAGTTATATTACGAAAATGTCTTAAAAAACTATTTTTTTCTTTCTTTAATGAAATTATATTGTTAAGTTTAATATTTTCTAAAGTTTGCTGTTCATTCACTTTAATTTTGTGTATTATAAGTTGATTAGCTATAACAGAATATTTATAGCTAACTTTGCATTTTTTTATTTCTAAATATAATATTAAAATAGTAAGTACTATCATAATGGGATCTGTTATAGATTCTAATTTAAAATGATTTATTTTAAAATTTCCTATTAATTTAGCTAATCCAATCATAAGGCTTAAAAATACTATACTACCTATAATAGTTGTATCTTTCCTTCTATTAATAACTTCCCTATGCATAATGCCCATTTTTTAATTCCCCCGAATTAATTTAAAATTTTATAACATAGTGATTATACTAACTTTTATATTTTAATGCTATTCTAATTAAATCTAAATTTTTACCAATTTTATTCTTAAATCTTTATTAGATGTTTTTAAGTTATTTTATTATAAAAAAACTTTGATTTTCTTGATATTTCATATAACTTTATATAATTATACCTTTACATTTAATAATAATGCTTTTTTATTATATTAAATACTATAAACATTCCATATTAATATATTTTCTTTAAATATTTTAGCATTTTTTTATTAAATTTGTTGAAATAAAACTTAGCTACATTTAATAATTTTTTCTAATACTCATAAACTAAAATTAAGTTTACCTAGTAGATTTAAGATAGTATAATTTATTTGGCTGGAGGTGTAAAAATGATTCAAATATATAAATCTTCAAATGAGAAAGAAGGAACTTTAAAAAAAGTAGATACTATTGATTCAGGCTCTTGGATTAATATTGTTGCACCTTCTCAAGAAGAACTTATACTTATTTCAAAAAAAACAGGAGTACCCTTAGACTTTTTAAGAGCACCACTTGATGACGAAGAAACATCTCGTATAGAGATCGATAGAAATTTTATTCTTGTAATTGTAGATATTCCTTTTACAGAAATGGAGGATAATTCTTTGACTTATGACACATATCCTTTAGGGATAATTCATACTGAAAAAGAATTAATTACTGTTTGTCTAAAAAACAGTAAAATTTTATCAGATTTTGCTTCAAATAAAGTTAAATCATTTTACTCATTCAAGAAATCAAGATTTATATTACAAATACTTAATAGAATTTCTACTTATTATTTACTATATTTAAGACAAATTGATAAAAAAAGTCTTATGATTGAAAAAAGACTTCATAAGTCTATGAAAAATAAAGAGCTTGTTCAATTACACTCTTTAGAAAAATCTTTAGTTTATTTTTCTACGTCTTTAAAATCAAATGAAATAACTTTAGAAAAAATGCTAAAATTAGAAATAATGCAAAAATATGAAGAAGATAAAGATGTTTTAGAAAATGTAATTATAGAAAATAAACAAGCAATAGAAATGACTGAAATATATAGTAATATACTTTCAAGCACAATGGATTTTTTTGCATCAGTAATATCAAATAATTTAAATATTGTTATGAAAGTCTTAGCTTCTGTTACTATACTTATGTCTATACTAACTGTAATATCAGGAATATATGGCATGAATATAGTAGGCTTACCTTTTCAGAATAATCCTAATGCATTTTATATAATAATGGGATTCTCTGCTGTTATATGTGCAATAGCCGCTTATTTATTATATAAAAAAGATATGTTTTAAATTAAGTTTCATTTTTTTTATAAATACATATCATATATTTAAGAGAGCTTAAGCTCTCTTAAATATTATATAGGAGGAACTTTTTAATGATTGCTAATAAATTAAATTTTGGCGATACTATAGGGGTTATATGTCCTGCTAGTGGTGAAAAAGATCAAAATTTTATAGATATTAATTTAAATAGAATTAAAAATTTAGGATTTAAAATTAAAGAAGGGAAATTTTTAAGATATAATTCAAATAATTATCTTGCTGCACCTGATAAAGAAAGAGCTGAAGATTTTATGAATATGTTTTTAGATCCTAAGGTAAAAGCTATTATTTGTTATCGTGGTGGTTATGGTTCTATTAGAATGCTAAATTATATTAAATGGGATATAATAAAACATAACCCTAAAATTTTTTGTGGTTATAGTGATATAACCCTTATATTAAATTGCCTAAATATATATACAGATTTAATAACTTTTCATTCTCCAATGATAAATTCTAATTTTGAAAATAAATTAACTAAAACTTATTTTCTTAACATTTTGATGAATGGATTAAAAGACTTCTCTATTGATTTAATTTCCTTACCCAATATAAAAATTTTTAATGAAGCTCAAGTAAAAGGAAAATTATGTGGTGGAAATTTATCTATTATTTGTAGCTCTTTAGGTACTCCATATGAAATTAACACTAAAAATAAAATTTTATTTTTAGAAGATGTAAATGAAAAAGACTACTCAATTGATAGAATGCTTACTCAACTTTTATTATCTAATAAATTAAAAAACTGTAAAGCTTTTATAATTGGACACTTTACTCCTAACAATAATAATGAAGTTATATTAAGCCTCTTAAAGCCTCTAAAAAAACCTATATTAATGAATTTTCCAGCCGGTCATGACTATCCTAATATTACTCTTCCTATTGGTGCTGAAATATACTTAGATTTTTTTAAAGGTAAAATTAAATTTTGTAATGATGTAGTAAATATAAATTAATCTTTATAAAATAAAAATGAGATATATTTTCATATATCTCATTTTTATTAAGTAAATTAGCGACAGCATGCTTTTTTACTTAAAGTAAATTTGGTGTTAGGATATGTAATTTGTTACAAAACAAAAACCTCAGCTAAAACTGAGGATTTTTATGGAGGCGCCACCCGGATTTGAACCGGGGAATAAAGGTTTTGCAGACCTGTGCCTTACCACTTGGCCATAGCGCCATAAACTGGTGGCTCGAGCAGGAATCGAACCAGCGACACGAGGATTTTCAGTCCTCTGCTCTACCGACTGAGCTATCGAGCCTTAATCATCAGATATTCCCTCTGACAAGAATATATTATACATTAATATATTTATAAAGTCAACACTTTTTTATATTTTTTTTAAATTTATTAAATAAATTATAGACTATTACTCAATTTTTCTAACTATTAAAACAATATACTAAATAAAAAAGCTTGAAATTAAATTTCAAGCTTTAAAATACCTGGCAACCATCTACTCTCCCACACAGTCTCCCGTGCAGTACCATCAACCGCTTAAGGCTTAACCTTCGTGTTCGGAATGGAAACGGGTGTTACCCTTAAACGCATCACCACCAGATTATGGCTCCTCGGAGAGGGCTCGAACCTCCAACCTATCGGTTAACAGCCGAGTGCTCCACCATTGAGCTACCGAGGAATATAATAAATTTGGCAACCACCTACTCTCCCACACAGTCTCCCATGCAGTACCATCGGCCTTAAAAGGCTTAACCTTCGTGTTCGGAATGGAAACGGGTGTTACCCTTAAAAGCATCATCACCAAATTTTCTTTTTTGAAAGATTTATTCTTTCAAAATTGCACTAAGTATTAAGTTTACTTTTATTTGGTCAAGCCCTCGACCTATTAGTATCAGTCAGCTGAACATGTTACCATGCTTACACCCCTGACCTATCAACCTTGTGTTCTTCAAGGGGTCTTACTAGCTTATGCTATGGGAAATCTCATCTTGAGGTAGGCTTCACGCTTAGATGCTTTCAGCGTTTATCCCTTCCCGACTTAGCTACCCAGCT
>NZ_WHJC01000240.1 GCF_009295725.1 Clostridium tarantellae | reverse complement strand
GAAGCGTGTATGCTGTAACATTTGAAGTTACAGACCTAGAACCAAGATTTGTTCAAACCATTGAAACTAAGACGGTAAAAGATGAACAAATATTTTGGTTTGACAACATAGAAGTTGATGCAAAAGGTATTATAGCTGCACTAGATGCAGAATTTGGAGAGCTAAAACCATACTCACCAATAAGCAAAAACTTACTAAAGAAAGCTTTTCAAAAAATGGTATCTAAAGATAAAAATGATGAAATTAAAATAACATATAAGAATTTAGAGTTTTATTTAACTATAGCTCGTGGAGAGTTTGAAACAAATAAATTAGGCATGTTTCAGGTGGGACACCCATAGCCATCAGACTAAAAGAAGTAATAAATCTATTAACTAATATAAATTTTAAATTATACAAAAAAGGTAAACCTTAATTAACACTGAATAATGTTTAGAATTACTTGTTAAAAATCTCTTTATATTTATATAAAAAAACATATGTAAACTTAACTTCAAACACTTTTAATACAAATAACAAATAACTATAGTTTATTAAAATTAATAAACTATAGTTATTTATATTTTCTTTGATTAATTTTGTTAATTTCTTATATATGAACAATAAATAAATTATAAAAGGTACTATTTTTCAAGAGTACCTTTTATAATTTATTTACATACTAAAACCATATTTTTTGTTTTTTTGATTTTCATTTTGTTGAAGTTTATTTTTAAACTCTAATTGAGTTTTATCACTACAACTAGAAAGGATCTTATTAAATTTATTTAAATTAGATTCTAAAGAATTACTTTTTTTTATTAATTTTTCGTGTTCTACAATCAATGAAAGATATTTATGTCTAAAATGATTTGTATTCTTTTCTAAAATTTTAATTTCTTCTTGAATTTCTTTTCTAATTTCATATTCTAATTTTTTTTTCTTTTCATCAAAATTCCACTGCAAATAATCATAAGATTTGATAATTTCATTGTTATTTTCCAATTGTTCTTCTAAAGATTTAATTTTTTTGTCTAAAGATTTATTTTCTTTTTTTAATTCCAGGTTATTATTTAAAATTTTTTCGTACTTGTCTATTATTTTAGAATAATCATCGTTTAAAAGCTTTATTTTACCTCCTAGAAACGTTTTTTCTGTCTTAATAGAAACAATACCCTCTAAATCATTATTTGCAATTCTATGAGCATTTAAATCGCTTTTAAGACTATCTATTTCTTTTTCTAATTTTTTTATAGTTTCTTTTTTAAAATCTTCAACTTTTAAATATTTTTCTTTAGAACCTTTAACCCCACGCTCTATATTAAAACCTAAACTTTTTAAATGTTTTGGTAGTTCATCTTGTATCATTCTTAAAAATTGCCTATTAATTAATTTTTTAGCTGATAAACTACCATCTGAAGTTATAGGAACAAAAGAAAAATGCATATGTGGAGTTGTTTCATCAAAATGAACATTAGAAGCAATAACATTATGAATACCAACTTTATCACATAAAAAATTACAACTTTCCGAAAAAAAATTAATAATTTCACTTTTTGATAAAGACTTAAAAAATTCTCTATCAGAAGTTATAATACTTTCAACATAAACAATAGCATCTTTTCTAACAGCTCTATTTGATTTTCTATTTTCTTCAATGATATTATCAATTGTTTTTAAATAATTAATTTTTTCAAAATTAGATATATCAAAATTCTCTTTTGTTCTATGTAAAGTTATATCTTTATTAGCATAATTTTTATTTTCTCTTTGATTATGCTTTTGAAGTCCAAAGACATTACCCCTAGTATATTTTTGAAATCTACAAACACAATAACTCATATAATCTCCTTATTTGTTATTTGTACTACTTAGAATTACTAAAGTAATACTCAAAATTACTAAGAACTACCAAATGATTAAAATGGTAATACTTCCATTTTAAGTATAACACACTATACTTTATTGCATAAAGGTGTGCAATTGCATTGAGCTTTAAGGGGCTTGCCCCTCTGACTTTGTCATTCACCCAGTAGCTACCGCCTTACACTGTAATTTCATTACATTCAATTATAGTTTCAGTTGGTCAAATAACTATTGCAAGAAGTATAAAGGTATTAAAAGAATATGGTTTTGTAGCAATTCTTAAAAGTGAAACTGCTAATGTTTATGTAGTAAATAAAGATTTAGCTTGAAGTAGTTAGGGAAATAATCAAAAATATTGGAAATTTACAATAAATGTTATGCTTAGCGTTAAAGAAAATGAAATAACTTTGAAAAAAAAATAGATGGATAGAGTTCTATCCATCTATTTTTTTTTCAAAGTTATTTCTTGAGTTATTGAAGAATTTTCTTTAAAACATTCATTTAATATATTTAAAACTATTTTAATCAATATTTTACTTCTACCAAAAAAAATAAATAATGATAAACCCGATAAATATAAGATATTTAATCTTAATGAAATTATCTTAAAATCACAATTTGAATATATAATAGCTAATAATAAAATAGAAACGAAACCTGAAATTATAGCTATTTTTATTGTTTTTATTAAACATGTTGATTGATTATATCTTTGAATTAAGCGTAATATCCTTTTATCACACATGGATATTAGTATTGTTGCTACAGTTATTATTGCTCCAACAAGAATTGATAAAATAGTTATAGTTATTGAAAGCAGATCTTGAAATTTTATTGTATTAGTATCAAAAGATATATATTTTAATATTTCTTTAATATTAAAAAAGTTTTTAAATAATAAGAAAATAATTATTAAAAAAATATTATAAATTAAAAATTTTTTAATAAAAAATATAATATCTTTTTTAAACTTATCACAGTTTATTTTTTTCAATTGCTCCACCTCCATTTATAAAAACCTTTAACTATCAGTAAATTTTTTGCATTTACTAAAAGTTTCAACTAAAGTAACATCAAATCTTGAATGCATATTATATAATATTTTATCAAATGCTTTTGGATCATTTTTAGTTACAGAAATTTCAATACTATCATTTAATTTATTACTAATTAAATCTAAAATCCTAATATTATCATTATCAAACATTTTTACTTTTAAAGAAGTTGTAGCATTTTTATTTTTCTTAAAAAAATTAACTACTTTTTTTAATTTTTCTTTTACAAGATAACCTTTAGTTCTTCCAACTCCAAATTCAATTTTACCACTTAATGCAGACAAACTGTTTCCATATTTTAAAATTGCTTTTATACTTTCTTCATTTTCTCCTTCACTTAATTGAATAAGATTACTAATATCAGTATATCCTATTACTATACTTTTATATTCTATTCCTTCATCATCAGAAATAGTACAATATTTATCCTCATATACAATTGGAAATAAGTCTATTTTTTCTTCAGTATATTCTGATAAAAACTTTGATATTGCACTAAAAGAAATACTAACTCTATTATTTTGCAATATAATTACTTGAGTTTTTTCATCAAAAATCATGCAACATTCTTGTCCAATAAATTCATCTTCATCTAATGCTTCAGCAACTTCTGTATTATCATCTAATTTAGTTATAAATGGTGCATCAATTATATTTCTTAAAAAACATAATTCCCAACGTTGCTTTTCTTTATCATAATTCATCTTTTTTAACTGCATATTTCCTTCACCATATTCTTGAACTCTTTCTGCTGATGAAATAGAATCTAAATACTTTAATAGAGTTGATAACTTAGCTAATTTTTTATTATTATTTTCATCTCTTATAATTCCATAAAAATAGTAAAGTTTAATTTTTTTATTTGCCATTTTTCCTCCTAATTCTTTATACCTCAAAAAATATAAATTTAAGATATATTAACCCATTAAATTATAGTTTTTTTTATTGTATATTAAAATCTTTCATATGGCAAACTTTGTAAAAAAATGAAACATAAAATTATATATTAAATTTATAATTATTTTTAAATTTTATCTAAAATAAAACTTTATTCTGATACAAGTTTTATGAGACACTTCAAATGCTAATTATTAGGTATTTAACGTAGTATTTCAATAAGGTATGGCTATTAAGACAGATTTATACTAAAAAAATAACTAGATGCAAGGTTACCTTTCCTCTAGTATTTAGGTAATAGTATTTATATAGTATTTATATAGTATTTAGACTACGCTTAAACCCTTGATTTTACTAGCTTTACATTATGTAAAGGAGACAGATTAAGAGTGAAATGGGACAGATTAAGAGTGAAATGGGACAGATTAAGAGTGAAATGGGGACAGATTAAGAGTGAAATGGGACAGATTAAGATTTTTTGTCTTATTAAATAGGACAAAACCCTCATTGATGTCCTATTTAATGGGTGATATAATATTCATAAAGGTATTTAATGAAAGAGGTATAGGATAAAATGGATGATAAAAAAGGATTGGCTCTAGTAAATACTCCTAATAACATTGCTCGTGGGAAGATTGAAATAGATGTCCAAATAAATAGACTTTATTATAACATATTAAAAAATATACAAAGAGATAATAGAGAGCTTATAATAAAAATTAAGAAAACAGATATTCTAACACCAGAACAAGAAGATATATTAAAAAAAATAGATACAATGAGTACATTAAGTTGTACATTATCAAAAGATGAGATTGATAATATATTTAAAAATAATAATTATAGAACTGATCAGGAAATAAAAGAAAGATTTAATGCACTACAAACAGCAATCTTTAAATTCACAACAGGAGAAACAAATAGTATGGTGCAATTAATTGGTAGAGTAGACTATGACAATAATAGTTATACAGTTCAATTAGATGCAAAACTATATAAATACTTATTTTATAATCTGGAAGTTGGGTACACTCCAGTAAATTTAGCTACATTATTTAATTTGCAAGGACAATATGCACAAAATTTATATATATTACTACGAGGTTGGACAGGCACAAGAAGAGAAATCGAATTTACTGTAGAACAATTAAGGGAGAATTTTAAAGTTGGCTCTAAATATAAAGCATATAAAGACTTCAAGAAACGTTGCATACTTCAAGCTATTGGTGAAATTAACAAGACAGGTTCAATGATAATTGATGCAGATATAAAAGAACGTAAAAAAGGTAGAAGCGTGTATGCTGTAACATTTGAAGTTACAGACCTAGAACCAAGATTTGTTCAAACCATTGAAACTAAGACGGTAAAAGATGAACAAATATTTTGGTTTGACAACATAGAAGTTGATGCAAAAGG
>NZ_WHJC01000239.1 GCF_009295725.1 Clostridium tarantellae | reverse complement strand
AGTATTTATTCACCTTAATTAATATATGATATATTTAAGAAAAATGTTAAGTTTTACTTTTAAAATAGAAAAAATCATTACTGCTTTTATTGCAATAATGACTTTTTTCTTATTTTATTTAATTAGATACAGCCTTATCTAAATTATTATCCACATTATTTTCTTCTTTTAATGGTGTTAAAATCTTTTTATAAAAAATAATAAAACATATTATAGTAGTAAGTGCTGCTATTATATCTGCTATTGGTTCTGCTAATAATACTGCTCTTAGCTTTTCACTCATAAATGTTGGTAATATAAAGATTAAAGGTATTAATAATATTACTTTTCTTAATAAAGCCAGTACTAAAGATATCTTTGCTTGTCCTAAAGCTAAGAAGGTTTGCTGACATGCTATTTGTGCACCTAACATAAATGCTCCTGCAAAGTATATTCTTATGCTCCATGAGGTTATTTCTATAAGTTTAGGATCACTATTGAATATTTTTACAAATAATGATGGGAAAAGCATTAATGCTACACACATAGCAATAGTATATGTTAAACAACATATAAGTAATAATTTAAAAGTCTTTTTAACTCTGTCTATATTTTTAGCTCCAAAGTTATAGCTTATTATAGGTTGTCCTCCTTGACTTAATCCTTGAAGAGGTAGCATTACTATTTGCATTATACTACTCATTATAGTCATAGCACTTACTGCTAAGGCACCACCATATTGTAATAATTTATTGTTTAATGATATTAAAACTAAACTTTCTGTAGATTGCATTATAAATGGTGATATTCCTAATGCTAAAATAGGGAATATTACCTTTAATTCTGGCATTAAATATTTTTTTCTTATTTTTAATGTACTCTTCTTACCAAATAAGAATTTTAAAACCCATATGGCTGATACCATTTGAGATATTACAGTAGCTAATGCGGCTCCTTTAACACCCATATTAAATCCAAAAATAAGTATAGGATCTAATACAATATTCATTACTGCACCTATTAATACTGTAGTCATACTTATTTTTGCAAATCCTTGAGTATTTATAAAAGGATTCATTCCTAAAGCTACTTCTACAAAAATTGTTCCTATAAGATATATAGTTAAGTAGTCCATAGCATAATCTATTGTTTCTGGACTAGCAGCAAAGGCCCATAAAATTGGTTCTCTAAATATTAAAAGTGATACTGTTAATATAATTGATAATATAATTAATACTGAAAAACTATTACTTAATATTTTTTCTGCACCATCATTATCTTTTTTTCCCATTTTTATAGCTGCTAATGGTGCTCCTCCCATACCTATAAGTGCACTAAAAGCTGATACTATTATTATAAGTGGAAATGCTACTCCTACCCCAGCCATAGCTAAGGCTCCATCAGCAGTTCTACCAATAAACATTCTATCTACTATATTATATAAAACATTTACTATTTGGGCTATTATTGCTGGTAAAGCTAATTTTACTAGTAGTAATCCTACCTTATCACGACCTAAATCTATAGTTTTATTCCCCATATTAATCCTCCCTTTTATGTAGTTTTAATTATATTAACTATATTCCTAATTATACACTAAAAATTTCATAACTGTAATATTCCTTATCTTTATATTTCTATATTTAGAATAAATTATCTAATTTTGTAAAGCTTTTTATAATGTTATTATAATAAACTTTACTTTTATTATAATTAAGTCCACTATTAAAAAAATTAATAGTGGACTTCCATATAAATTATTTATTAATTATTATAATATAAATTTTCTGAAGGGAATTCTGCATCACAAGTTACATCTATTCCTAATCTTCCATAAGTTTGTTCATCACTTTTTCCAATTATTGTTGTAGAATGTGCTTGACATCCTTTAAGCATTGGCAATTTATCCATAGCAACTTGAGCCATTGGATTAGTTGCTGCTGATATGCTCAATGCAATAAGTACCTCTTCACAGCTTAAAGCAGTATTTTTGCTTCCTAAAGCCTTAGATTTTAAGTTTATAATAGGCTCTAGTATCACTGGTGATATTAAATGTATATCATCTGAAATATTAGCATAATACTTTATAGCATTTATTATAGCTGCTGCTGTTCCATCCATAGTATTTGAACTTTTTCCTGTAAGTATAGTTCCATCATGTAACTCTAAAGCAACTACTGAGCAAACATCATTTTTTTCAGCTACTTCCTTTAATTTAGCAGAATATTCTCTAGCTGGAACTACTACTTTTCTATCTGTTTCTTTAAGATTTAACTCTTCCATTATAAGCTTTGCTCTTTGAAATGTTTCTTTATCTACATAACCTTTTTTATATTCACAACCTGATTTAAAGCATCTTCTTATAATTTCTTGTTTTGAAGCTTCTTTAACCACTTCATCATCTACTATACCAAAGCCAACTCTATTAACTCCCATGTCTGTAGGTGATTTATATACTGATTCTTTTCCAGTTATCTTTTCTATTATTCTCTTTAAAACAGGGAAGCTTTCTATATCACGATTATAGTTAACTGCTACTTCATTATATGCATCCATGTGAAATGAATCAATCATATTAACATCTTTTAAATCAACTGTAGCTGCTTCATAAGCAATGTTTAAAGGATGCTTTAATGGCACATTCCACACTGGGAAAGTTTCAAATTTTGAATATCCTGCTGCATTTCCCCTTTTATTCTCATGATAAAGTTGACTTAAACAAGTTGCAAGCTTTCCACTTCCAGGTCCTGGTGCTGTTACTACAACTATAGGTTTTGTTGTTTCAATATATGGATTTTTTCCATAACCTTCATCACTTACAATTGTATCTACGTCTGTTGGGTATCCTTTAGTAGCTCTATGAGTATAAACCTTTATTCCTCTACGCTTTAATTTATTCATAAATACAGTTGTTGCCGGCTGTCCATCATATCTTGTTATAACTACGCTATTAACATCTAATTCATAACCTCTTAAGTCATCAATAAGTCTTAAAACATCCATATCATAAGTGATACCAAAGTCTCCTCTTATTTTGTTTCTTTCAATATCTCCAGCATAAACACAAATAACTACTTCTACTTTTTCTCTTAATTTTTGAAGTAATTTAATTTTTGCATTTTCATCAAAACCTGGCAATACTCTTTTAGCATGCATATCAAATAAAAGTTTACCACCAAACTCTAAATAAAGCTTATCATAATTATTTACTCTCTCTAAAATATATTTTGATTGTTCTTCTAAATACTTTTTATGATCAAATCCAATCTTCATCCTGAACTCCTTACTATGTATTATTGGTTTAAAATAATTTTATGTATAACTTTAAATTATATTTTCTTATTATACACAAAATCACTGCAAAATAAAACATTTTTTGTACAACTTTAGTTTTAATCTTAAATTTAACCAATAACTTTTTTTCTTTCTAGTTTTTAAATTTTATTCTTTTTCACAAATCTTTCTATTCTTTTTAAGGCTTCCATTATATTCTCCATGGAAGAAGCATAGCAACACCTTATAAAACCTTCTCCACATTCACCAAAGGCATTTCCTGGTACTGCTAATACTCTTTCTTCTAATAATAATTTTTCACAAAATTCATCTGAAGTCATACCTGTGGATTTAATAGATGGGAATACATACAGCGCACCTAAAGGTTCAAAACAATCTAATCCCATATTTCTAAAACCATTTACTAATACTCTTCTTCTTCTATTATATTCCTTTGCCATTTCTACTACATCATTATCTCCATTTTTCAAGGCTTCAATAGCTGCAAATTGAGCTGTAGTAGGAGAACACATTATGGCATATTGGTGTATTTTTTTCATAGCATCTATTAAAACAGGGTGTCCACAAGCATACCCCAATCTCCATCCTGTCATAGCATAAGCTTTAGAAAAACCATTTATAACAATAGTTTTATCTCTTACCTCTTTAAAACTAGCTATGGAAACATGCTCTTTGCCGTAGGAAAGTTCTGCATATATTTCATCTGAAAGTATTATTATATTTTTATCCTTTAAAACATCTACTATAGGTTTAAGCTCCTCTCTAGTCATAATAGCACCTGTTGGGTTATTTGGAAAAGGGATTATTACCACCTTAGTTTTAGATGTTATTGCTTCTTCTAACATTTTTGCAGTAAGCTTAAATTCATCCTCAGCTCTTAAGTTTAAAACCTTAGAAGTAGCACCTGTAAAAGCCGTACATCCTTTATACGCTACAAAGCTTGGTTCTGGAATAATAACTTCATCCCCTGGTCCTACTAAAGCTCTTAGAGCTAAATCTATTCCTTCGCTTCCACCTACAGTAACTATTATTTCATCCTTTGCTTTATAACTTAAGTCAAATCTTCTCTTTAAATACTTAGAAATTTCTTCTCTTAATTCTATAAATCCAGCATTAGATGAATAATGAGTATGTCCTTGTTCTAAAGAATATATACCTGCTTCTCTTACATTCCAAGGAGTAACAAAGTCTGGTTCTCCTACTCCAAGAGAAATTACATCCTCCATTTCATTTACCATATCAAAATATTTTCTTATACCTGATGGTGGCATATTCCTTACATTGTCTAAAATCATATTCTCTAAAATCATATAAAAATAGCCTCCCTATCATCTATTTGCTTTTCTTTAAATATAGTTCCATGTTCTTTATATTTCTTCAATACAAAATGAGTAGCTGTTCCTATTACATATTCTTGTATAGCTAGTTTTCCTGAAACAAACATAGCCACTTCCTTCATAGTTTTTCCTTCAACTATAACGGTTAGATCAAATCCTCCTGAAGACATTAAATAACATGCTTTAACCTGTGGAAACTTATATATTCTCTCAGCTACCTTATCAAAACCATCTCCTCTTTGAGGAGTAATTTTTACCTCTATTAAAGCAGTAACTGTTTCTTTGCCTGTATTTTCCCAATTTATTAATGTAGTGTATCCTGCAATTATACTTTTTTCCTCATAATCTCTAATGGCTTCTCTTACCTGTTCTACAGTTTTACCTGCCATTAATGCTATTTCTTCATCAGTGTATCTACTATTCTTCTCTAAAATTTCTAATATTTCCTCCATATTAATCCTCCTTAATATAATTTGTATTTAGTCGGTTGCGGAATTCCGCAACCATTAATTCACCTAACTTTTTTGAAGTTAAGTTTTTATATTTTCCTCCAGTATGGCACAATATAAATAACAAGAAATAAAAACACCAACAGGAGGTAAATAAC
>NZ_WHJC01000238.1 GCF_009295725.1 Clostridium tarantellae | reverse complement strand
ATATGGGGAAATTATAATTTAAGTTTTCCATGTTTTTTTAATAATGAAGATGACCTTATATTTTATAAAAAGTTAGCAGAGAAATATAATTTATCATTAAAAGCAATAAATATAAAATAATAATAAAAGTATATGAATTAAAAATTCATATACTTTTATTATTAAAGACTATTTCACTTCAAATATCCATCCTTTAGGAGCTTTAATATCTCCAAATTGAATTCCACAAAGTGTATCATAAAGTTTTTTTGTAATAGGTCCAACTTTTTTTTCACTGTAGAATATATGTAAAATTCCGTTAAATTCAATGCCGCCTATTGGAGTAACAACAGCTGCAGTACCACAAGCACCTGCTTCAATAAACTCATCTAATTTATTAACATAAACATCTCTTTCAAATACATTCATACCTAAATATTCTTTAGCTATATGCATTAAAGAATATTTTGTTATACTTGGTAATATTGATTCAGATACTGGTGTTATAAATTCATTTTTACTTGTAATACCAAAGAAATTAGCAGCACCAACCTCTTCAATTTTAGAATGAGTTGATGGGTCTAAATATATACAATCTGCAAATCCTTTTTTTACAGCAATTTCATGAGGATGAAGACTAGCAGCATAATTACCACCAACTTTAGCAGCTCCTGTTCCTTTTGGAGCAGCTCTATCATAATCAGCTATCATGAAATTAACTGGTTTCATTCCACCTTTAAAGTAAGGTCCTACTGGAATACAAAATACTGAGAAAATATATTCTGATGCAGGCTTAACCCCAATATTATCACCAACGCCAATTATAAATGGTCTTAAATATAATGTAGCACCAGTACCATAAGGTGGAACAAAATGTTCATTTGCTTTTACTACTTGCATACAAGCATCTATGAATTTTTCTACAGGAACTTCTGGCATTAAAAGTCTGCTATTAGAATTATTCATTCTTTTTGCATTTTCATCTGGTCTAAATAATTGAATTTTTCCATCTTTTCTTCTATAAGCTTTTAAACCTTCAAAAACTTGTTGACCATAATGTAGTGCAGTAGATGCTTCACTAATAGTTAACATATTATCTGTTACTAGTTTTCCATCATCCCATTTTCCATCTTTCCAAACAGAAATATAACGATAATCAGTTTTAATATAATTAAATCCTAAATTTTCCCAATCTATCTCAGAATTTTTTTCCATGAAGATCACCCCTATCTACAAATTTTTTATGTATTTTATTAAATTTATAACGATTATAAATTTAATTTTATCACTTATTATAATTTAAATAAATAAAAATTTTAATTTGTTATTTTAAAATATATAATATGTGATATGATAATATATTGATAGCTTAGTTAATAATTAATTATTTATACAAATTTAGAGGAGATTAATTAATGGATAATAAATTTAAAGAGTTTAATTTAAATGAAAATATAATAAAGGCTTTAAATAATATGAAATATATAGAGCCTTCACAGGTACAAAAAGAAACTATTCCTAATATTTTAAAAGAAGAAGATATTATAGTTAAATCTCAAACAGGTAGTGGAAAAACAGCTAGTTTTGGTATTCCATTATGTGAAAAAATAAATATAGAAAAAACTTATGTTCAAGCTTTGATATTAGTTCCAACTAGAGAATTAGCCATGCAAGTAAAAGAAGAAATTTCCAATATAGGAAGATTAAAAAAAGTGAGAGTAGCCGCTGTTTTTGGAAAACAACCTATGAATGAACAAATAAGAGAATTAAAACAAAGAGTTCATATTGTGGTAGGAACTCCAGGTAGAATATCAGACCATATAAATAGAAAAACATTAAACTTAGAAGAAGTTAAATTTCTTGTTATAGATGAAGCTGATAAAATGTTAAGTATGGGATTTATTGATCAAATAAAAGATATTTTAGATAAAATTTCACAGAAAAGAAGTACTGCATTATTTTCAGCCACTATTCCTAATGAAATAGAAAAATTATGTGAAAAATATATGAATAAACCTAAGGTATTAGAAATTATATCTAAAGTATTTAATAGAGAGAGAATAGAAGAAAGTTATCTATCAATAGAACATAAAGATAAATTTAAAGCTTTGTGGAAAGTAATATATGCAAACAATCCTGAAGGAAGTATAGTATTTTGTAATACTAAGGATAAGGTTAAAGAAGTTTCATCTCTTATGAAGTCTGAAGGAATTATTATTGGAGAACTTCATGGAGATATGGAACAAAAAAAGAGATTACAAATTATAGAAGATTTTAAAAACAAAAAATTTAAAGTATTAATAGCAACAGATGTAGCAGCTAGAGGCATACATATAGATCATATAGATTTAGTTATAAATTATGAAGTTCCTATGGAAAAAGAAAGTTATATTCATAGAATAGGAAGAACAGGAAGAGCTGGTAATTTTGGAAAAGCTATTTCTTTTGTATCTTCAGGAGAAAAAAGATTTTTAAATCAAATTGAGGAATATATTACATATAATATAAAAGAAGATGAAATGCCTGATAATGAAAAGATAAAAGTTGGAAGAAAGTTATTTAAAGAATCTCAAAGAGAATTAATTAAAAATAAACAAGTAGTAAAAAAGAATATACATAATGATATTATAAAAATACATATTAATGGTGGAAAAAAGAAAAAAATAAGAGCTTTAGATATATTGGGGTGTTTTAGTAATTTACCAGGATTAACAGGTGAAGATATAGGTATTATTGATATACAAGAAGGATTTTCTTATGTAGATATATTGAATGGTAAAGGAAGAGAAATATTGAAAAAATACAAAGAAGTAACAGTGAAAGGTAAAAAAATAAAAATTCAATATGCAAAAAAATAAATTATAATTAATGATAAATACGGATTTGATTTTTATATTTATATTAAAGTCAAATCCGTATTTTAAAAATTAAATAAAATTTATCATATAAATTTTTAATAATTACAAATATGAAAATATTGTTTATGTAGTTTTTTTTTTATAAGCTATGATATAATTTTATTATAGTTAGGTATAGGGGGAATAATTTATGGAGAAGTTTTATGAAATATCATCAACAGCAACAGATTTTAGTAAATATAACTTATTTAAGAATTTAACAACTGCATCATTAATATTAGCACTTTTAGTTTTTATGTATTTAAGTCCAACTATAGCAGTAATTATTTGTATTCTTGTAGTATTGCCTATGTTTTTATTAAAAAGAAATGCACTAGTAGAATATGATTATGAATTTAATTCTGGAGAGTTAACTATAAGTGCAATATATGAAAAGAAAAGAAGAAAAGAAAAGGGAGTTATATTTTTAAAGGAAATAGAATTAATGGCACCAGTGAATTCCACTGAGCTTAATAAATATAGTAATGCAAAAGTTTTAAAATGTTATTCTAATATTAATGATAATAGAGAAATTTACAGTATAGTAGTTAGATGGGAAACTCAAACAAGAGCATATCATATAGCTTTAGATAAAACTATGGTTGATTTGTGTTTTTATTGTAATCCACAAAAAGTATTAAGATAAAATAGGTATAAAAATTAAAATTTCTTATTATATAATGTTTGTAAAAATATTATATAATAAGATTTTATTTTTTATTATAAGTAATTATGTAATATATTAAAATAGTAATTTTTATTGAAATCATATGAATAATGGATTATAATTATTAAAAACATATTTAATAAAGAATTATTTAAAATCAAATGTTAAATAATAGTAAATCAATTGAAACAAAGGGGGCTAACCAATGAAAGCAAAACAATATGTAGAAGAATTAATGAAACAATTAAAAAGTAGTAATTTAGGAGAAGAAGAATTCCTTGCAGCAACACATGAAGTATTATATTCATTAGTGCCAGTTTTGGAAAAAAATCCGATTTATATGGAATTAGGCGTAGTGGATAGAATTGTTGAGCCAGAAAGAGTAATAATGTTTAGAGTTCCATGGGTTGATGATAATGGTAAAGTAAGAGTTAATAGAGGATATAGAGTACAATTTAATAGTGCTATAGGACCTTATAAAGGTGGATTAAGATTTCATCCATCAGTTAATTTAAGCATAATAAAATTTTTAGGATTTGAACAAATATTTAAAAACTCTTTAACGACACTTCCTATAGGTGGTGGAAAAGGAGGTTCTAATTTTGATCCTAAAGGTAAATCTGATGCTGAAATTATGAGATTTTGTCAAAGTTTCATGACAGAACTTTATAGACATATAGGACCAAATGTTGATGTTCCAGCTGGAGATATTGGGGTAGGCGGAAGAGAAATTGGTTTTATGTTTGGACAATATAAAAGAATAAGAAATTCTTTTGATGCCGGAGTTTTAACTGGTAAAGGATTAAATTATGGTGGTAGTTTAACAAGAACTGAAGCTACTGGATATGGATTAGTATATTTTGTAGATGAGATGTTAAAAGATAATGGAAAAGATTTAAAAAATAAAACAGTAGTTATATCTGGTTCAGGAAATGTAGCTATATATGCAACTGAAAAAATTACTGAGTTAGGTGCAAAAGTAGTTGCCTTATCTGATTCTTCAGGATACATATACGATGAAGAGGGCATTGATTTAAAAGCTATAAAAGAAATAAAAGAAATAAAAAGAGGACGAATTTCTGATTATTTAAATTATAGACCAAAAGCTAAATTTACAGAAGGTTGTAAAGGCATTTGGACTATTAAATGTGATATAGCACTTCCTTGTGCAACTCAAAATGAAATAGATGAAGAAAGTGCTAAAGCATTAGTTAATAATGGAGTTATTTCTGTTGGAGAAGGTGCTAATATGCCTTCAACTTTAGAGGCACAAAAAGTATTTGTTGATAATAAAATTTTATTTGCACCAGCAAAAGCAGCTAATGCTGGAGGAGTAGCTACTTCAGCTTTAGAAATGAGTCAAAATAGTTTAAGAATGTCTTGGACTTTTGAAGAAGTTGATAATAAATTAAAAGAAATAATGAAAAATATTTATTTTAATTCTAAGAATGCTGCAATTGAATATGGCTATGAAGGTAATCTTATAGTAGGTGCTAATATTGCGGGATTTATTAAAGTTGCTGATGCTATGTTAGCTGAAGGTGTAATATAAACAATAAATTTTAAACAAAAAAAGTATCTATTTTATATAAATATAAAATAGATACTTTTTTTAAACAAATAATTATTTTTTAATTATTTTTATATTTAAAAATTTTATCAATTCATTTATTAATAATGGAATTAAAGAAAGTAAAATTACAAAAA
>NZ_WHJC01000237.1 GCF_009295725.1 Clostridium tarantellae | reverse complement strand
ACTTTATCTTATTCTTATTAATAATTTAATGTGTTTAATATAATCATAAAAACCTATTTTTTTTAAAAATATTTTAAAAACTTGTAACATTTTAATTTTTAAATTAATTATTGTTTAAATTTAATTCTTCTTCAATTTTATTTTCTTTTTCAATATTTTCATCCTGTTGTAATTTATCTTTATCATTATTTAATTGATCCTCTATTTTAAAATTTTCACTATTTATATCCTCTTCAAAGAAAATTTCTTCATTATTTTTATTTAAATCTATTGGTAAATCCTCATTATTATTTTCATTTTTTAATATATTATTAATCCATTCAAAACCATTCTTAAAAAAGTTTTTTATTGAATTAAATATTTTTTCAAATATTCCAGATTCTTTTAATTCACTTCCTATTTCTTTAAGTTTATTATTTATATTTTCATTTAATTTATTTAAAGAATCTTTCATATCATTGTAATTATAATCTAATTTATTAACATTTGACATGAGAGATGTAACTCTTGCTTTGTCTTCAGTATTTAATTCAATATTAAAATTGTTAGTTATATTTATTACTATATTTTCTATTTCTTTATTATTTTTAGGCTTTTCTTTAATCACTTCAGTTTTTATTTCATTAATTATTGCAGCAGCTTCATCTTTTCCTATAGATTGTCCTAATTGAGTTGTAGTTGATATTTCCTCTCTAGCAACCTCTTTTTTTTCTAAAGACAATTCTTGTCCACTGGCACTTTCAAATCCTTTTAATACTCCTGCTAAAGCAGCTGTTCCTGTTACATTATACGGAGCTGAAGCTTTAATATTAGCATCTGTTACCCCTGATGTTAATAGAGCATTAGCTAGCATAGTATCTGTAACCTCTGTTAAATTTTTAGTTGCAACTTTTATACCATTACCCTTTTCTTTAATTTCAACACACGAACTAGATATAGATTTACTTGTTGCTGGTATTGGTTTGCTTTGGTCCATTCCTAATTGTTCTCTAATATCTTGATTTGTAATTTCAATTACTGTTGCATTATCTCTAATTACACCAAATTCATCTAACATTTTAATTTTTTCACCTTCTGTTAAATTTGCTCCTAAGGATACAACTGGTTTATTACTTTGAGCTAAAACTACTGTTTTTGAAACTGAAAGAAAAATTCCTCCAATTAAAAATATACTTACAGCTTGTTTAAATTTTTTTAAAATCATTAATTCCCCTCCATAAATAATTTCATATACCATTTCTTTAATATATACGTGTAAATATTCTAACATAGGATTATTTCTAATAATATACTTTTTTATTAAATATTCCTTATTTTTTTCCACAAAATAAAACCTACAAATAAGAGATTAAACTTATTTTATAGGTTTTATTAATTTTTTATTAACCTTTATATTATTGTATTATTTTCTCCATAACAGCTTGTACATCTTTATTATCTATTATCTTATCTTTATTTACATCACATATTTTAACCTTTTCCCAATTTATATTATTTTCATCTATTCCTATATTCTTACTAACTATTGATAAATCTCCTATATTTATAGTGCCATCTTTATTTATATCAAAAATACTATCTGGATTTGTAGGAGCAAGGGATGCTTTAAAGCTTTCCAAAGAATTTTTCAAATATTTTATAGCATTATTTAATGTTTTACTATTTGCATCTACTTTATTAAATTCTCTTGTAGCAGCATCAATATCACCTACTAATGCTTTTTTTAGATCTTCATCATATGAACTTTCACTATTTTCATCTATTGTTTTATTACATTCTGTTATTAAATTTTTTAAAGTTGATTTTAGCTCTTCAGTATATTCAGAATCCTCATACTTCATATCAACTCTACCACCACCAGATAATGAATTGCTATCAAAAATATTTAAGGCTTTCATAATCTCCTGAGCAATTCTTAAATGGCCTCTATGGTTAGGTTCTCCTTTTTCATTTAGCCAAACTTCCCTTAGATGAGGATTATTTTTTTCAATCTCTTTCCATGTATTATAATGATCTACTACAGGAATATTTTCTTCTTTTCCCACTTTTAATATTACATTTACAAAATCTTCAATATTATTTTCACTTAATACTGGTGTTTGAAGTAATATACTAGCACCTATTTCTTTAGATTTTGAAATTATTTCTCTTAAATTTTGCTCAAATAGATCTACACTAACATTTTCTTTACTTCCTATCATAATAGATATTATTTCTGGCTCAAACTCTGTAGCCCAATCATTAAAATTATTTAATATATCTGTAGATGTTGCTCCATTTACTGCTGAATTAATCATAAAACGTTCTCTATTTATCATTAAAGAACCTCTTAGTTCCCAACGTATTCTTTCTTCTATATACTCTGTATAATTTTTATAACCATAAGTAGAACCTTTTCCTGATGTAGAATTATCCCCTAAAAGGACCCAAGAATTACCTATTCCATCTTCTAATATTTTATTTCTTAGTTCATTAAATTCATTTTTAGCTTCTACTTTAGGACTTATATTTTTTATTTCTTCTTCGTTTAACACTTTCTCATAAATATCTATAAAAGAAATAGCTCCATTAAAAAACCATTGTCCACTTTCATTGTCAATATTTCTTCCTATGCTAAGATGTGTAGGATTATTTAAACTAGAAAAAAATATTTTATTTGATACTGAATGAATTTTTTCTCCATCTACATATACTCCTATACCATTCTCCTCAAAATTCATCACCAAAGTATGCCAAGAACCATCATTATATCCATTTTTACTTGTAGTAAAATTTACTACTCCATTGTCTGTTCTTCCATTTAAAAATATTGTTCCATTACCATTTATTCCAACTGCTACTTCTTTACTTGGGTCAGTTGAATCTGATAAACTTAAAATAGTTTGTGCATTAGAACCTGATGTTAAATTAAATCTTGTAACTATAGATCCTTTATTTAAATTTTTAATTTTATTTATATCATCTGATCTATCTATATATTCTTTTCCATAAAATTCTCTATTTATTTTATATGAAGTCAAAGGCTTTACTCCTTCAACCATTGAATAATTTGGATAATTAATATTTTCTACTATAGGTTTAGCATATCCATCTCCTTCTAAAGGATAAGTTAATTTATTAGTATAGCTATCTTCTGTATCTAACTGTAATTCTCTAAATATAAGTTTTACTAATTCTAAATGACCTGTTTCATTAGGGTGAATTGCATCCCCCATCCAAGGATTTGTAATATCTTTACCTAAATCACTCCAATATTTATTATGATCAATTAAAAATACATCTAACTCTTTTGAAACATCTCTAGCCCCTTCCATAAAAGGAGGTAATTCATTTTCTCTACTTCCATTAGTTGTATTTATAGTTTGAATTATAGGAATGGCTCCTAATTCTCTAACCTTATTTACCAAAGTTTTTAGATTTTCTTTGTATTCATTAACACTCATAGCAGTACAATCGTTCATTCCAAAAGTTAAAAATACTATATCTGGATTATAAGTCTCTACCCATGTATTAAATCCTCTTAAACAATCTTTAGTAGTTGCACTAGATACCCCAGTATTTATAACAAAACTATCATTTTTTAAAATACCACCTATTTCTTCCCCTCTCAATCTTTCATTAAAGTGCTCTGAATAACTTCTATAACCTTTTAAATGATGTATTCCATGAGTTATACTATCTCCGGCAAAAACTATATTATTTTTATTTTTTCCATGAATTCTTTTCAATATTTCTCTATAATCATTTTTGCTAAACCTTGAAGAATTTTCATGATTAAATTGAGTATCATATACTTCTACATACTCTATAGTCCCTTTAAAATATGAACTTTCACCCGAATTAGTAACTTTATTTCCTATAGTCATGCTATTAGGAGTATTCACCAATGACATAAATTTATTTGTATGATCTGGAAAGTCTACAATCTTTTCTCCATCCACATACATTATACCTCCAAGTTCTCCACCACTTATAACTATAGTATGATACTTGTCATCGTTTACAGAAATGTTATGTGCAGTATATGACATTAAATTTTGTCCATTCTCTATAGTTTCTAATCTTATTTTTCCATTTTGTAGTTTTACTTCAAAATAGCTGTTAGAATCATTTTTATCTGACATAGTAAACAAAGTTTGATTAGAATTTTCTGTTGTTTTAAATTTTATTACAAAAGTACCTACTGATAAATCTTTAACTTTATCTATATTTTCTGAAATATCAATAAAATCATTAGTTCCATTAAAATCTTTATTCACATTATATTGAATAACAGGTGTTTTTAAATTTTGTATTTTTTCCGTATTTTTCATTATATTCTCATTAGTAATTGAATTAATATAATTTTTTGAAGAAGCTAAAACAGGTGTTGAAAAAATTATGTTATTTAATAAAAAAATAGCTATTAAGCTTTTAATTAAATTTTTTTTCACAGTTATACCTCCCTAGTTAATTTTTTTCATATAAGTATATATTCTATTAAAATACAAAAAAACCTCTAAATTAATAAATTTAAAGGTTTTTTTGTATTTTATATAAAACTATTTCTTTATTATTTATAAATTTATTTTTACATTTCCTCTTGAATCTTGAAGGGGAAGTTTTATATCAAAAAACTTTAATCCGGCCTTTGTAGTTTTATCTAATAATATATGACTTATGTATCCAACCATAAACCCTATAGCAGTTGCTTGTTCAAATAAATAATATGCTACTATGCAAAATACAGTAGTTCCTACAACTTTATGGGTAAATTGTCTATGTGGAGATAATTTTCCTAATGTACAAAGTATTGCAAAAGAAACTATAACAGTATGAGTTGATATCTCATAATAATAATCTTTTAGTAAATTATTTAAAAAACCAATATTTAAAATACTTATGGCTACATAAGCCCATATTAATGCTAACAATACTTTTACAAAAAATTGTGAAGCTTTTGATTTTTTAGTATCTATATCTACAATTAACGCTCCAATAACTGCCCCAGCAGTACATTTTATAACAGAAACCATATAAAGTGCAGTATTAGTTTTATTCCCAACATCAAGAAACTCAGGAGATACAGCATTTAAAGTTGCTCCAACCATAGCACCACAGGCTGCTCCAATAATAGCATGCCCTTTTGCATTCATATTATAAAGTCCTCCTTTATATTTTTTAATAATATTATACAATTCCTTATACTTAATATTCAACAAAATTTATCTTTAAAAATTTAAAAACATATATATAATATTCTAAAATAATACTATAT
>NZ_WHJC01000236.1 GCF_009295725.1 Clostridium tarantellae | reverse complement strand
GATATATAAAATAAAATTTATAAATTTTCTATGCTAAAATGAAAATTCTTTAAAAAAATAAACACCAAACCATATATTTAGATATTTTTATCTTCTAAAAAATAGTTTGGTGAATAATTCGGGTTAATAATTAAAAAATTGAATTTTTTTATAATTATTATAATATTTCAAATGATATTGATTGATAAAATAAATAAGATAATTACTAACATATGACCAATAGACTAATTTAATAATATAAAAAAACAATATATAGAATAGAGGCTTCAAAATGGATAAATTAATATTGAATAATATGAAAACTATTATGAGTAAATATAATATAAAAAATAAAAAAGAAGTAAATTTAAAAAATTTAAATCTTGATAATTTCTATTTAAGTATTATTCCAGATGATTGTTTAGAAATAGCATGTGATTATATTTTGCAAGATTTTAAAAGTGCAAATGAATCAAACTACGAATTTTTTGAAGATAATAATATATGGTGGATTTTTGCTGAAACAGGTTCAGGAGATAGTTGGGCAATGAAAATAGATCATGAAAATGAAATTGCATTTATTGACCATGACCAAGAAAATGAATTTAAACCACATTTATTACATATAAATTTTGAAAAATGGCTTCAACTTGCTGATTTAAATAGACAATTTGAAGAATTAAATGGATATGAAATATCTTTATCCAAAGAATTTATGAAGAAATTAGAATTAATATCTAAAGGATTAAGCGAAATATATCCGTATAGCATTGATTAAATAATAATTAATTTTTAGGCGTATTTTCCCTAAATATATATTTATATACTTTCTTTGGAAATAGGGAAAAAAGCCTTTAAAATGTAATTTATTTATATCTTATGTCGTAAAATGTTTATGAAAAGTAACACTTAGTATTATAACTAATTTAATATATTGAATTAATTCTTCTCCTGTTTTAGAATATGGATTTTTATAAATATATCGTTGTATTTTTTCTATTTCTTTATCGTTCATATATTATATTTCCTTTATCATAAGTGTAAATTTTTTTAAAAATTATTTATGTTATTAATTTCTTTAAAATAAAATTATATTATAACTTAAAAATCTAAGGTTTTATAATGTATTAATTAACATAAAATAACGACTTGTGCTAGTTATTTTTAAAAATGGTTTTTTATGTGTTATATTATAATTAATGTTATATAACATTAATTATAATCAAGGTGGTGATTTAATTGTTTAAATCTATTTCTTTAATTTTTATTGTTATTGGAATTGTATCGACTTCAATTATTACAGTTGATATTTTAAAACATCCACAAAAAGATATGCCTGTTATGAATTTGGTTTGGCCTATTAATGGTCTATGGGCTGGTCTATTGGGTCTATGGGCATATTTCACTATTGGAAAATATAGAAAAATGAACATGTCTAATATGATGAATTCAATGGATATGAAACACATGAATATGTCTTCTAAGTCTAAATCAAAGTATTCTAGTTTTTGGCAAGGCGTTGTAGTAGATACTTTACATTGTGGAGCTGGCTGTTCTTTAGCTGATTTAATTGGATCATGGCTTTTTTTAATTTTTCCTTTTAAAATTTTTAACAACCTTACTTTTGGAGAGTGGACATTAGAATACTGTTTAGCTTTATTAACTGGAGTTACTTTTCAATATGCAGCTATTGCTCCTATGATGAAAGAAAAAGGACTTAAAACTTGGTTGAAAGCTTTAAAAATAGATTTTCTTTCTCTTACTTCTTGGCAAATAGGTATGTATGGTTGGATGGCTTTAGTTACTTTTGTTTTATTTGGACCTTTATCTCCAACTACACCACAATTTTGGTTTATGATGCAAATAGCTATGTTTTGTGGATTTATAACTGCGTATCCTGTAAATTGGTGGTTGGTTAAAAGTGGAATTAAAGTAGGAATGTAAGCTTATAATTGGAACAAGTCAAGTTAAATAGTCTTTAATTGATTATAACTTTTTTAAGATTTTATTGTTATTTATGCATATGATAAAGCTAAGTCAAGAAATATAGTAAAAAATTTCTTAATTTAGCTTTATTATATGAATTTATTTTGAAAAATAAAAAGAGCGAGCATTCAATGTACTCGCTTTTCTAAGTTTTTCAATATTTTCAATAGGTAAACCTGTTTTTAAAGATATTGTCTCATTATGGGGTCGATTCCATAGTCATCACGCTAATAAAACCTAAATTTCCTTTGCTTAGCTTTCTTAGTTTTACATTTTCATTATCTCTTCTACGCTCATATTTAACTTCAATTATAATATCATATAATTCTCTCCATCATAGTTGTCAATTAATCCAATTATCTTATTTAGATAATTTTCTTTTCCTTTATTATCTTTTTCATTAGCAAACCAAACATTAGCTTGTCCAAAACCATATGAAGGACCATTTCTTTTAGCAACTCTTGGAACCCACCACATTGTTCTTCTACTTCTTATGTTAGTTGGTAATAATACACAATATTCTGCTTTAGCTAAAATATTATACGCTTGTATAGACTCACTACCAATTTCTACTTCTTGATAATATCTATATACTGTTGCATTTTTATACCATCCAACTACTGATGTAAAGTCATTTGAAGGACATTTAGCACACCATATAACTAATACATTATCTATAGATTCAATAGTTTTATTTATACCACTATCTATTTTTTCAATATGAAGCTGATTTCTAGCATTTCCATTAGTTGACTTTGTTTCAAAAAAACCTAAACAATATTCACTACTTTCATCATCAACAGTAAAATGTCTAGGTAAAAAATTACTAGCTTCATGTGCATTCTTAGTATGTTCAACATAACTTCCACCATTTACAGGTTTATCATTAGGAGTAATTCCTTGATATTTATCCATCCATGCTATATTACAAAATAAAATTCTTCTCATAATCGTTTCTCCCCTATTAAATAAATTCTATAGATTCTTTACTTTCTTTTAACACATAGATTCAACAGACTTAGTATCTAAACTAGAATAAGCTTAAGATATAACTCCATAAAGTCCTATAGACCCATTTAAGTACTAGCTAAACTAATAAAGAAAGTAAATAGTAAAAATACTAAGTCTCCTCCAGAAAGAGAGTAACCACTAAAGTGGTACTCCACACATTTATAAAGACGACGTTTCGTGATACCTTTTAATTGTTTTATTTGTCGTTCTTCATTTTGGTCCTTAGAACTTACTCTTACATATCCTATTTTTCTCAAATGTCATCCTCCATTTTGGTATAATTAATTGAAACAAATCATCAAAATTATTTCTTAAAGGGTAAAATCCGCAAAAATAGGATGCTACCCCTACATAAATCTTCACCAGAAAATATACTAAATGCCATAAACTTTTCAGCAGATATTTTCCCTTTCCTTTTTGTAAATTTTGATTTTTTACTAAGATTATCTATAAAATCTGAAGAAAATAATTCTTTAGATTTTTCTATCAAATATTTTAATTTTTCATGCATAAAAAATAAATTTCCTTTATTTAGATATAACCAAATAAAGGAAATTTATGTATTTCTTAGCCTGATGGCTATGTGGTTTCCCCCGTATTATATAAATTTTATTCAGTTAGATCATTACGGGTATAAACATTATACCCCTCATAATAGTAACTTGCATCTATTCCTTTCATATAAACCTCTCTATCGTTTATATCATCCGTAAGAGCTTCTTTTAGTAAGTATTTTATTTCTAAATCCTTAATAGGACTTCGCTCCATTGCTAAGAGATAATCGTTTTTATCAACTTTACTCCAGTCTACCACTTTTTTAAGGTTCTGCTTTAGTATTAAATCAAGCCAAATTCTTGTACTACGTCCATTCCCTTCTCTAAATGGGTGTGCAATATTCATTTCTACATACTTCTCAATAATTTCATTAAAAGTTGTTTGTGGCATTTTATCTATGTTTTTCAACGATACGTCTAAATACATAAGTGGTGCAAAACGGAAACTTCCTTTTGCTATATTCACGGTTCTTACTTCTCCAGCAAAGTGATAAATATCATTAAATAAATAGTTGTGTATTTTAGAAAGTGCCGAAAATGTTCCGACTTCAAGTGTATCAAGTATGCCTTTTTCAAATAGCTCATAGGCTTTTTTCTTACTTATACGTTCTTCTGCTAATGCAAGCTCTGATTCTGTTTTAATCCCTAATTTATTTTCTAGCATATTATCCTCTCCTTTTCTTATTTTCTAAATAGCCTTGTCATTGACACTCCCACAGCTAAAGCAATTCTTATATCATCTATAATTATAGTCAATTTAAATCCTCCAAATATCAAAAATATAATTTATTCAAAAACCATTTGCAAGGCTTCAATTACTAATTTTTCAATTTTAACATTATCACGCTCAGCCTTTTGATCTATAATTTCATATAGTTCATTTGGTATTCTTACTCCATTTAAAGGTTTAGTAGTTGTCTTTCTTTTTTCTTTATACTCTCTTCCTTTTTTATAAATTTTTCGTACTTCTGGAACATCAGTATCTTTTATCTGAACTAGATATTCCTTTGCTTCTTCTTCACTTTTAAAACTTTTATAAATTGCAGGATAACCTTTAACTAACTTTTCACATTCAGTCCAAGAAGTAAGTATTTTATTCTTTACTCCTTTACCATCTTTTATTGCATACCATTTCTTACTTTTACTCTTAGCCATTACCATCATCCCTATCTATAATTAATATCTTACTTCTTTTTATTACCTTTCTCTATAAGACGAGTAATATCTCTATGTTTTTTACTATCTTCTGTTATAAGCTCTTGTGTAACATTTATTACTAAAACTGGTTTACAAGTAATTTTATTATTTCTATGTTTTACTTTTGCAAAAACAATATCACCTTTTTCTACAACTTCACCAGGCTTTAAAGCTTTCTTACCTATAGTCCATGTATAAGGTTCTGGGTTTATAACCATCATCTTATTTTCATCTATTTTAAAATGCATAGCTACTACTAAAGTTCTATATTGCTTATCATCCATAATCAAATCTCCTCTACTTAAGTTATTGTTATATATTATTAATACTAAAAATTAAGCTTAAAAGGAAGTTATTTTCTAAACTTAATAAGTTTTCGTTACTTGACACTTGCTTTCAAAGTAGTCTTATGTTAGGCATGGTAGGGGAACTTGAGAAAATAACAAAGTTTTACCTACTGTGACAAACGCAAAAAAGCCACCTACAATTAAGTAGATGGTGTTCGATAAGCGTTTGTCACAATAGATATAACTTATA
>NZ_WHJC01000235.1 GCF_009295725.1 Clostridium tarantellae | reverse complement strand
AAGGGGTTGTTGCACACTTTTTTAAAGGAAATATATTCCTAGTAGATATATAATCAATATCACTAGAAATATATTTGTATTTTTAAAAAAGTCAATGGTAATATTTTTTAATTATTAAACACTAGTGATAATGTAATATAAAATAAAAAAATTTTAAAACCTATGGTAACGTTACCATGGAAGTGAATAAAAATTAAAATAGTTAAAAATTTAGTTTTTTACTATACTAGATTAAAAATAAAATTATATAAAGGGGAGTTTTATAATGGCTAAAAAAAGAAAAATAATGGCAAGTATTATGGCAACCATGTTATTTACAGTATGTTTAGTTGGATGTGGTGAAAAATCCCCATCTGGTAATAATGGAACTGATGATAAAAAACAATTAACAGTATGGTCTCATCTTACACAACCTGAAGTTGATGAAATTAATAAAGTAGCTCAAATATGGGCTGAAAAAAACAATATAAAAGTAAAAGTAGTAAAAGATGATTCAGAAATGCAACAGTATATACAAGCAGCTAACAGTTCAAAAGGTCCAGATGTTTACTTTGGACTTGCTCATGATAATTTAGGTACAGGACAAAAAGCAGGAATTCTAGAAGAAGTTCCAGAAGGATTTATTGATGAAAGTAAATATGCATCCAAGCAATTAATAGATGCAGTTACATTACAAGGCAAAAAATATGCAGTACCAATAGCTCAAGAAACAGTAGCTATGTTTTATAATAAAGATTTAGTTAATGAAATGCCTAAAACTATGGAAGAATTAATTAAAATAGCTAAAGATAAGGGGTTTAAATATGATGTAAATGATTTTTATAAATCATATGGTTTTATAGCGGCAAATGGAGGCTATGTTTATAAAAATAATAATGGAACATTAGATTCAACAGATATAGGACTGAATAATGAGGGTGCAGTGAAAGGATATGAATTTATAGAATCTTTAGTTAAAGATAAATTAATTGCTCCTGATATTAACAATGATTTAGCAAAAGGTGAATTTATAGCAGGAAAAGCAGCATTTTATATATCAGGACCATGGGATGTTTCAGCAGCACAAGAAGCTAGATTAAATTTTGATGTTTCTCCAATGCCAACTTTAAATGAAAATAAAATACCTACATTTATGGGGGTACAAGCTGCTTTTGTAAGTGCAAAATCTGAAAATAAAGAATTAGCATGGGATTTATTAAAGTACTTAGTTGAAAATACAGGAGATGTATTGGTTGAAAAAGGAAATAGAATACCTGTTTTAAACCAGATTTTATCTAGTGAAAAGTTTAAAGAAAATAAATATATGGCTGCTTTTAGTGAACAAGCAAAATATGCACATCCAATGCCAAATATTCCAGAAGTTCAAGCTATGTGGACACCAGGGGCTGAGAATATAAAATTATTACTTGCAGGACAATTATCACCAAAAGAAGCAGCTGATAAAACAGTAGAACAAATTAAAGAAGGTATTGCTCAACAAAAATGATATGAAAGATTAATCTATGTTATAATTAAAAATTTATAGTATATTTATATGAAAATAAGTAGTGTTAAGCATTCACTCTAGACTGCTAGAATTATTACTTTGAATCTTTACAGGTTATCAAAGCAATAACTATGCAGTCTTTTATGATATTTAGCATTTATCTAACTTAAATAAATTTTATAAAAGTTAAGGAAATAGAGTTTACCCAAAAGAGAAATATAAGTTAATATTTAACATAAGTACATTTATAGAGAATCTTTATTATAGGAGGTAGTAAAGGTGAAGGTTAGGATTGTGCAGAAAAAAAGAGAAGGATTAAAATCAATACCATATTTGACACCGGCAATTATATCTATAGTTATTTTTACTTTATTTCCAATTTTATATACCATATATATTGCATTTACTGATTATACTATTTATTCACAAGGAAATGTGTCTTTTGTAGGAATTTCTAATTTTATAGAAGTTTTAACAGGACCTTTCAAAGATGTGTTTTTTACGGTATTTGGTTGGACAATAGCTTTTGCTACATTTTCAACATTAGGGACATTTATTTTAGGGCTTATAATTGCTATATTATTAAATAATCCAAATATAAGAGAAAGAGGTATATATAAAGCTATATTAATTATTCCATGGGCATTACCTGCAACAGTAGCTATTCTTTCTTGGCAAGGATTATTAAATGGAAGTTATGGAGCAATAAATAATTTATTATTAAATTTAAATTTAATTTTAGAGCCTATACCATGGCTTACAGATCCTATATTTGCAAAGGCAGCTTTAATTTTAGTTAATATATGGCTTGGTTTTCCATATATGATGAACGTATGTTTAGGCGCTTTATCGGCTATACCTGAAACGTATTATGAAGCAGCAGAAGTAGATGGTGCTAATAAATTTATACAATTTATAAAAATTACGTTACCTACTATAGCAAAAACAGCATATCCTTTAATAATAACAACTTTTGCATTTAATTTTAATAATTTTGGTTCAGCTTATTTAATTACAAATGGTGGGCCAGCTAGAGTTACAACTCAATTTGCAGGATATACAGATATATTAGCATCAGTGAATTATAAGTTATCAACTCAGTTTGGTAGATATGATATAGCATCTGCTATAAGTATTATTATATTTATTATTTTAGCAGTAATATCTTATTATCAAATGAAATTATCAGGACAATTTGAAGAGGTGGAATAAATGCAAGCTAATTTTAATATTAATACAAGGTCTACTAAAGATTTAAAATATAAAAAAAAACTTAGGTCAGCAGAAAAGAAAACTCTTTGGATTTCTAGAATAATTATTTGGATAGTTATAGCAATAGTTATATTTCCTATTTTAGCGGTAGTAACAGCTTCTATGGCTAAAGGAGAAGTATTTACGCAATCATCTTTATTGCCTAAAGCTTGGACTTTAGAAAATTATAAAAAAGTTATTTTAGAAACAGATTTTTTAATATGGGTAAAAAATACTTTAATAATATGTTTTTCTGTTTCAATAATACAATTAATTATAACTATTCCATCCGCATTTGCTTTCTCTAAATTAAAATTTAAAGGAAGAAGTAAAGGACTTATGGCATTATTATTGCTACAAATGTTTCCAGCTGCTATGGCATTACCAGCAATTTTAGGTATTGCATATAGGTTAGGAGGAATGGATAATATATGGACATTAGTAGTAATACAATGTGGAGGAAGTGCATATAATATTTGGTTATTAAAAGGATTTATAGATGGTATTCCAAATGATTTAATGGAAGCGGCATATGTTGATGGAGCAACAACTTTTCAAGCTTTTTTAAAAATAGTATTGCCGTTAACTAGAAATATGCTTATAGTAATTTTTTTATTTTCATTTATAGCAGCTTATAGTGAATTTATATTTGCATCAGCTCTTATGAAAGATCCAGAGGTTCAAACACTTGCTACTGGATTAAGGCAATTTATTAATAATAAATTTTCAGCTAACTGGACTCAATATTCTGCAACAGCTATAATGTCATCAGTTCCTATAGTTTTATTATTTATGGCAGCACAAAAATTTATTGCTAAAGGATTAGTAGCAGGATCTGTAAAAGGATAGAGAGAAAAATAAAATTTTGAAAAATTCATGCAAAAGTATTTAAAGTATAAATACAATATTAAGTAGAGGTGAATTATATGGCAAGATATAGTGGAATAATAATGCATATATCTTCATTACCAGGTAATTATGGAATAGGTACTTTAGGCGAAGAAGCATTTAAATTTGTAGATTTTTTAAAAAAGGCTGGCCAAAAATTTTGGCAGTTATTACCTTTGGGTCAAACAGGATATGGTGATTCACCATATCAATGTTTTTCAGCATTTGCAGGAAATCCTTATTTTATAGATTTTGATAAATTAAATGAAAAAGGTTTATTAGATAAAAAAGAATATGAAAATTTAGTTTGGGGTAATTGTAATGAAAGTATAGATTATCATATTTTATTTGAAAGCAAAATGAAAATATTAAAAATAGCTTATTATAATTGTAAAAATAAATTTCAAAATAATATTGAAGCATTTAGAAAAAAAAATAATTTATGGATTGAAGATTATGCGTTATTTATGGCGATAAAAAGTGAATTTAAATTAGTAAGTTGGCAAAATTGGCCTGATGAACTTAAAAATAGAGAAAAAGAGGTTCTAAAATTTTATAAAGAAAAACTTAATGATGAAATTAATTATTGGATATTTTTACAATATATATTTTTTGAACAATGGAATAATTTAAAAAGTTATGCAAATTCATTAGGAATAAAAATAATAGGGGATATTCCTATATATGTGTCAGAGGATAGTTCAGATCTTTGGGCTAATTCAAAAATATTTTTATTAGATAATAAAAATAGACCAGTTAAAGTAGCAGGCTGTCCACCAGATGCTTTTTCTTCTACAGGTCAGTTATGGGGAAATCCATTATATAATTGGAGCGAGATGGAGAAGGATAAATATAAATGGTGGATATGTAGAATAAAAGAAAATTTGAAACTTTACGATATTCTAAGAATAGATCATTTTAGAGGATTTGAATCCTATTGGGAAATTCCATATGGTGATAAAACAGCAGTAAATGGAAGATGGACAAAAGGACCAGGAATAAAATTATTTAAAGCTATTAATGATTCATTAGGAACAATACCCATTATAGCAGAAGATTTAGGTTACTTAACTTATGATGTAATAAAGTTTAGAGAAAGTTTAAATTTTCCTGGGATGAAAGTTTTGCAATTTGCTTTTGATTCTGATGAGAAAAATCAATATCTTCCATATAATTATGAAAAGAATTGTATAGCATATACTGGAACGCATGATAATGATACCATTTTAGGATGGTTTAATAATAAAGATAATAAAAAAGAAATAGAGTATGCTAAAAAATATTTAAATATTAATGAAAATGAAAGAGCTAATTGGGCGTTTATAAGAGGAGTATGGAGTAGTGTAGCTGATATAGCTATTACTACTATGCAAGATTTTTTCGATTTAGGAAGTGAAGCAAGAATGAACTTTCCATCTACTTTGGGAGGAAATTGGAAATGGAGGGCAAAAAAAGAATTGTTCAGTGATGAATTAGCTAAAAGTATATATGATTTAACTAAATTATATGGAAGATGCAATAGCTAATTAAATTTAAGATATATATTAAAAATTTTGAAAAATAGGAAGTTTAAGTACTTCCTATTTTTTAGTATTTTTAAATAATTTGCTTTCACAAGCAATATATTAAAATATTACAATATTAAAA
>NZ_WHJC01000234.1 GCF_009295725.1 Clostridium tarantellae | reverse complement strand
CTTTTTTTTCAATAACTTCTTCTAATTCCATTAATTTTTCCTTAGAAAATATAAAAAATAATACTCCATTTAAAATAAATAAAATAAACATTTTAAAATAACTTAATGAAAAACATTTATTAAAAATAATTTCATTACTTACCTTTTCATTAGTGATATTTATCATACTATTATTTCCCATTATAAAAAACATTAGTATACTCACTATTATGGTTGATATAATTAATTTTTTTTGATTAGTTTTAATTAACTCTTTATTAATAATTTTATTCATACTCTGTTGCTTAAAATTCATAAATTTATTAGTTTTATGAAATTATTACAACTCTTCACCTCCTTTAAAACTTGTCATAATAATCCTATATTTATCTATAGTCTACTTTTTTAAAATTTATGATAATTTTTCAAATAAGTAACATTTATATTTTTAAAAACATATATTACTTGTATAGTACTCACATATACTTCTAAAAATTTTCTCCCCATGAAAAGAAGTATTTATACTCTCCTTCCTTATTTTAGGGCTTGCTCCCGTCTATATTAATAAAAGAGCTAAATCAAAAATGATTTAGCTCTTTTCTTTTAAATAAAAAAAGCATTACTAATTTATCAACTTTTGAAAAATTAATAATACTCTATTAAATCAATAATTTATTCATAATTTAAAATTAATAGTTTATAAAAAATTTTGAAAAATAACTAAAAAAATTACTCCTGGAATTCCAAATACTCCAGCTATAACAGCAGTTATAAAATTAATTCCTACTGTTATTCCAAATGATGTTCCTATTGTATTAACTATAATTAATAATACTGCTCCTAAAATACTATTTATTAAAAGACCTAAAATTTTTTTTATAGATCCAAATATTAATTTTAATATTAAAATAAAAACTAAAACTATAGCTAATACCATAAATATACTATTAAAATCTAATGAAGGCATATTAACTTCTCCTTTTAATAACTAATTAGATAATTTCTTTACTTTCTTTAAATATATGCTCAACTCCTACTTTTAATCCTCTTTTTTTTGCTTCTCTCAATAAATAAGCATACCTAGCTTGTATATCATGCTCCTTATATATTAAAGATTCTATTAGCTTATCATCTTTTGCATAATCAAAAGCTGCTCTAGCTACTTCCATCTCCATTTTTGCATTTTCTATTCCTTCTATTATTTCTCTATCTTCTTTAGAATAATCAATTTTTTTAAAAAGTAACTCAGTTACTGTTTTTTTATTCATAAAATAATTACCTCCTAAAATATATTACTTTTTAATGCTTGCCATATTTTAATAATAATATTCTAGAAGATTTTATTTTTATATTTCTTTTCTTCCTTCTAGTGCTTTAGATAATGTAACTTCATCAGCATATTCTAAGTCTCCTCCAACAGGTATACCTGCCGCTATTCTTGTAACTTTCACATCTAATGGTTTTAATATTTTAGATATGTACATTGCTGTTGCTTCTCCTTCAATATTAGGATTTGTTGCTACAATAACTTCTTTAATATCTCCGCTCATTCTTGCTACTAATTCTCTTATTCTTATATCTTGAGGACCTCTTCCTTGCATTGGAGATATATTGCCATGTAACACATGATATATACCATTAAACTCTTTTACTTTTTCAATAGTCATTATATCTTTAGGTTGTTCAACTACACATACTATTGTTTTATTTCGATTTGGATTAGCGCATATAGAACATGGATCTGAATCTGTAAAATTTCCACATATTGAACAATATTTTATAGTTCCTCTTGCTTTTATTAAAGCATTAGCAAACTCTTCAACCTGATCTTTAGGTAAATTTAAAACATGTAAAGTAAGTCTTTGAGCTGTTTTTTTACCTATACTTGGTAGCTTAGCAAACTCTTCAATAAGTTTTTCTATTGCAACTGGATAGAAATCCATTTTTATTCCTCCTTAATATTATAAAACTCCGTTGAAATTTCAACAGAGTTTTATCTTAATTATCTTGTTAACTTTAATTATATCTAAAATTAAAATAATCCTGGTATGTTCATTCCACCAGTTAATTTACCCATTTTTTGATTTGTTGTTTCTTCAGCTGTATTCATAGCCTGATTTAAAGCTGTTAAAACTAAATCTTCTAACATTTCTACATCATCTGGATCAACTACTTCTGGTTTTATATTTATACTTAAAATTTCTTTCTTACCATTAACTTTTGCAACTACTGCACCACCACCAGCTGAGCCTTCAAACTCACTGTTTGATACTTCTTCTTGCATTTCTTGCATTTGCTTTTGAAGCATTTGAGCTTGCTTCATTAGGTTGTTCATATTTCCGCCCATTCCTGGGAATCCACCTTTTGCCATAATATAATCCTCCTTTTAAAATAAACTCTTTAATTATTATATAGCATTTTATAAAGTATTACTATATATTATTACTATGTATTAGAAATACATAGTATCCTAATTTTTCATCTCTATTCTTCTACAATTTCTAACACATCAGGTCCTATTTTTTCAATTAATAAATCTTCTGTAGTTTTTTCATTAGTTTCTTCTTTATTAACTGCATATACAACTTTAACTCTATCTTTTAAAATTTCTGAAATCACATCTTGAACAATAGTTTTATTTTCATTTTTCTCTAATCTTACTTTATTAAATTCATATTGTTTTTCATAACATATGGTAATAATACCACCTTCACATTTTACAGGCCTACCTGTTACTAATGATGCATATATAACCATAGCTCTTCTGGACTTAAAAGATTCTAATATGTCCTTCCAAGCTCTTTTCACATCGTCTAATTTAATATTACAATTAGAATTAAATGATATATCTTTATTTTCTTTTTCAGTTTTAATATCTAATTTATTTTCAATTTTTTTATTTACTATTCTTTTTGAATCTAAGTTTTCATTAGTTATTTGTAAATTTATTTTACCATTTTTTAATGCCTCTTCTAATTTATTTATTCTAGAAAGCAACACCTCTTTAGATGTATCATATTCTATTTTACATATTTTTATTATAGAAAGTTCTAAATACATTCTTGCTTGTTTACTAAATTTTGCATTATCTTCTCCTTCTTGAAGAACTCTAATACATCTCATTATTTCTTCAACACGTATTCTTGCACCTTGATTTTTAAGCATAGTAATATTTTCATGTGATGTATCTAATACTTCTTCAGGGTTATTAGTAACTTTTATCATTAATAAATTTCTATAATGTGTCATTAAGTCTTTAATAAATATATATATATCTTTTCCTGACAAAACCAATTCTTCAATTATTATCATGGATTTCTCTATATTTCTTTCTATAATAGCATCTACTAATTTAAATAAATTATCATTAGTAACTAACCCTAACATAGATAAAAGATTATTATAATCAACTTTTCCATCATTCATTGATATTGCTTGATCTAATATACTTAATGAATCTCTCATAGCTCCATCAGAAATTCTTGCAACTAATTCTAAGCTTTTATCATCAGCTAAAACCCCTTGTTCTGTCACTATTTTTCTCAATCTACCTACAATTTTATCTTTACTAATTCTTTTAAAATCAAATCTTTGACATCTAGAAAGAATAGTTATTGGTAATTTTTGAGGGTCCGTTGTTGCTAAAATAAATATAACATTTTGCGGAGGTTCTTCTAATGTTTTTAAAAATGCATTTACTGCACCCATTGAAAGCATATGAACTTCATCCATTATATAAACTTTATACTTAGCTTCTTGAGGAGGATATTGTACATCCTCTATTATATCTCTTATTTTATCAACTCCATTGTTAGAAGCCGCATCTAATTCTGTTACATCAATTGCTAAACTTTCATTTATTTTTTTACACATATCACACTCATTACAAGGCTCTCCCTCTTTAACATTTAAACAATTTAAAGCCTTAGCAAAAACTTTAGCTGTAGAAGTTTTTCCTGTTCCTCTAGTTCCACAAAATAAATATGCATGTGCTGTTCTATTATTTATTATTTGATTTTTTAAAGTGGTTGTTATATGTTCTTGACCTACTACATCTTCAAAAACTTTTGGTCTCCACTCTCTATATAAAGCTTTATACGACAAGCTTCTTCACCTCTCAAACAATTTTTATACTTATTAAATATTTATTCATATTTTAATTTACACTTTATTATTATACTGCATATGTATTATTAATTGAATATAAGTAAAAAAAGATTGTAAAATGTATTTAAAATAAACTTTTTTTGAAAGGAGTATTATACATGTTTTCCATTATAGTAGCCTTAGATAATAATAATTTAATTGGTAAAAATAATTCATTAATATGGCATATACCTGATGATTTAAAAAGATTTAAAGAAATAACTAATGGACATAAAATAATCATGGGTAGAAAAACTTTTGAATCACTGCCTAAAGTTTTACCCAATAGAAAGCATATTATAATTACTAGAAATAAAAATTTTAATATTATTCATGATGATGTAGAAATTTTAAATGATATTCAACCTTTAATAAATAAATACTATAAATGTAAAGAAGAAATTTTTATTATTGGAGGTGGTGAAATATATTCTTTATTTTTACCTTATGCTAAAAAATTATATATAACTAAAATTTTAAATGAATTTAATGGAGATGTATATTTCCCTAAAATTAACATAAGTCAGTGGATGAATATATACTCAAGTAAAATTATGTATTATAATGAGTTAAAATTTATCTATAAAACTTATAAGAAATTATAACCTTAAATTAATTTTTTTATAAAATGTACCTCATTAAATAAACTTTACACAAATTTGCATAAACTTTATTTAATGAGGTATATTTAAAACAAGTTATATTAAATATTAAATGAACTTATTTTTTCTAATGCTTTTATTAGTTGATCATTACTTTTTATAAAATTTATAGTATCCTCTTTTAAAGTTACTTTATCTTTATTAATTAATATGTTTTCTAAATCTTGCACACAGTTTTCTATTGATATTATCAAAAGCTCATTATTTTTTTCAACTTCCTTAGGAGGGTTTATACTTTTAAATTTATTTAATAATTCTTTGTAAAAATAGGAAATGTTCCTTATTTCATTTATTGTATCTAAATCTATTTCATCTTTTCCTTGTATATTATTTAATATATTTGAAGTATCATATAAAAATATATCTATATTAGTTTTTGCTATTAAATTCATATATTCTTCTTTATCTATTTTGTAATTACAATAATTATTTGTTATATTTTTGCAATTAATTATTGCTATAATAATTAAAAAAAATATTATTATAC
>NZ_WHJC01000233.1 GCF_009295725.1 Clostridium tarantellae | reverse complement strand
TGAATCCTTTTTTCTATACTTTTTCACCTAATAGGTGAATTTTTTTTTGTAGAAAAGCATTATTTTAAGCCATATCTATTATGATTTTTATTTTTTCATGAATAATTAGGGTTACTATATATAATACAAATCCAGATAAACTAAAGAAAAACATTATTGTACATAATATTGCAATAGTAAATGATACTTTAAACATAGGTTTTCTTAAATCAAGTCCTGTATATAACATAACCTTATAGGAAACTCCTAATAATATTACACTGAAAATAAATGAAAAGAAATATAGATATGGATTTTTGAATTTCATATTCTCATTCTTTTTATTTGCAGTTAGTAGGTCAATTATTTTATATTTAGAAATAACTAATATATTAAATACCATAATAATTAAAAATATTATTCCAAAATATATAATTGTCTTACCTATAGCGCTTAAAGAAATAGTAAATTTATATTCATCCATTGCAATACTAAAGAGCTTTAATGTAAAAGCAGATAATCCTTGAGATACTATAATGCCTAAAATAATACCAAAAATTAAAGATATAACACCTACTATAAAGGTTTCTAAAACTAAAATTCTAGATATTTTTCTTTTTTCCATTCCTAAAGTCATATATAATCCTAATTCTTTTTTACGTTTTTTTATTAAGAAATTATTGGCATATAATATTAAACAACCTAAGACTATGGATACTAATACTGATACTCCAGAAATAATTGTAATTAATCTTTCTATATAATAGTTTCCATCTGAAGAATTTATTTCAATAAGAGCCCTTTGTGAATCTATGGAATTAAAACTATAAAACATAGAAACAGCTAATATTAAAGTTAAAAAATATATACTATAATCTTTATAACTTTTTTTTATATTAGTGAAAGCTATTTTAAAATACATTGTTATCATCACCCCCAAGGAGTAATATAACTTCTATAATTTTATAAAAAAAATCCTTTCTACTATCATTTCCTCTCACTAATTCATTGAATATTTTTCCATCTTTAATAAAAAGAATCCTGTGAGCATAGCTAGCTGTAAATGAATCATGAGTAACCATAAGTATGGTGGTATTTAATTTCTTATTTAACTCTTCAAATCTTTCAAGTAATAATCTAGCTGATTTTGAATCTAGTGCTCCTGTAGGTTCATCTGCAAGTACTAAAGAGGGATTAGTTACTATTGCCCTTGCTGATGCAACTCTTTGCTTTTGTCCTCCTGACATTTCATAAGGATATTTTTTTAATACTTCTTCAATTTCTAAATATTTTGCCACTGATCTTATTTTCTCATCTATTTTAAAGCTTTTCTCACCTTTTATTGTTAATGCTAAAGCAATATTTTCATAAGCTGTAAGAGTATCTAATAAATTAAAATCTTGAAATATAAATCCTAACTGAGTTTGTCTAATTTTTTCTAATTCCTTTGATTTTACTCTAGTAATATCCTTATTATTTAGCATTATACTTCCTGTAGTGACCTTATCAATAGTGGCTATGCAATTAAGTAATGTAGTTTTTCCACTTCCTGAAGGGCCCATTATTCCAATAAACTCTCCACTATCTACCTTAAAACTAATATTATCTATAGCCTTTGTTACATTATCTTTACTGGCATAATACTTTTCAACTTTTTCTACACTTAATATATTTTTCATTAGTAAATCTCCTATTTTTTACATAATATAGTTTTTCAACTTTATTTTATGTAACTTATTTTATAGGATTCTATTTATAGCCTCAATATAAATAACATTTCATTAATATTACATTTTTGTTATGTAAATTATATAGTATTTTATTTTCTTATTAAAAAACAACTGGAAATATTTCTTATAGCAATACTTTAAGTTAAAATACTGTAATTTTAACTTAATTTCAATATTATTTTTTAATTTATGCTATTATTAAGATATATCTACAAAATATACCAATTGTACTGCTTATGATATTTAAATTCATAAGATGAAAAAAACAATAATATTATTTAAAATGGAGGACTTAAATGAATAAAAATTTTTCTAAATTCTTGGTAAAGTGTTTATTACCTTTATTTTTATTAGTATTTTTTTCTATACCAATAAAAGCAAAAGGAAATGAAAAAAGCTATACTATAGAAAACTTATTAATTAATGCAACTATAACAAAAGAAGGTAATTTAAATGTAGAAGAAAGCATAACCTATAATTTTAAGGGAAACTTTAATGGTATAAATAGAAGTCTTTCTCTTAATGGCTGTAATGGTTATAAAATTCAAGATATTTCAGTTATTGATAATAACAATGTAACTAAAGATGTAAAATATGAAGTTAATAATGATGGAAATTATGAAAATTTAAAGGTTTATTCCAAAAGTGAAAATGAGAAAAAAACCTTTAAATTTAAATATACTGTTCTAGATAATGTTAAGAATTATGGAGATTTTGGACAATTAAATTGGGATTTTTATGATGCTAATGGTAAAATTTCAGTAGATAATGTAAAACTTACTTTAAGTTTACAAAATGAAAAATTTGATTTAAATACTTTAAAATATACGGCTTATGTTGATGATGGTGGTTTTCAAACTAGTAACACAGAAAATTCAATTATTTTAGAAGGAAAAAACCTAACTTCCTTATTAGCTTTAAAGGTAGATTTTCAACCTAATTTTTTAACAACTGCTCCTATTAATTATGATGAAACTAATGACAATAATTATAATGCTAATGATAAAAATAATATAGATAATGATAATAAATCTTCTAATGAGATAACAGAAGTAATAGCAGGATTTGTAGGTTTATTAGGTATCATAGGAGGTGCTATTTTCTTTCATAATAAAAAAACAAATGAAGAAATTAAAAGTTATAGAGATAACTATACATTTTTTAAAGAAAAAATATTAAAAACTCCTCCAAGTAATATGAGTCCTGCTTTAGTAAATTTATTAGTTAATAAAAAACTAACTATAGAAGCTATACCTGCCACTTTATTTTATTTATGTAAATTAGGATACTATGATGTTAATGAAGTTATATATAAAAATGAAAATAATATAGAAGAAAAAGATTTATATTTTACAAGAAAAAAAGATATAAAAGAAGATGAAAGTAGTAAAGGATTTTTTATACATTGGTTTAAACTTTATGAAGTAGATTTTAAAATTTCTTTAAAGCATATTGAAAAAATAGTAGCTTCCATTGAAGGCTCTAAAGAGTTCAAGGAAAAAAATACCATATGGGAAAATATATTAAAAGAAGAAGCTAACACCTTAGGTTTTTATACTAAAATAAAGTCAAAAAAAATTTTAACTAATGAATATGAAAATGAAAAAATTAAATGGTTAGCTTATAAAGCATATTTAGTAGCTTGTATAAAAGGAAATTCTACCTTATTAAAAGATGATATCAATAGACATCTAATTTATGCATTAGCTTTAAATGTTGATGAATTGCAGGATGATTCCTTTATAAATAAACTAAATGACGCATTAAATTATGATGACTCAGAAAATATTTATGGATTTAATTTTCCTTATTTTTTAATGTATAATATGTTTATATGGAATGAAATTAATGATAATATTGTTAATAATATAAATAGTAATAATCTAAATAATTCTAATTCAGATAATTTCAGTGGATTTTCTGGTGGTAGTGATTTTTCAGGAGGTGGTGGAGGTGGCTCTGATGCTTTCTAAAGCTTAATGATAGTCTAACTACCTAAATTTACAAAAGAAAAGGAGATATTATGAACTATTTAATTAATAATCCATTAATATTAGTAGCAATAATACTTGCAGTGATAGGATCAATACTATGGTTAGTAAGTAGTATTAGTATGATTAAAAATGATATAAAAGGTATAAACATAAAATTAAATAGAATTCTTAAAGAAACAGAAATAACAAAAGATTTAACAGATGAATTAAAAAATCTTATTTCCCAAGGTAAAAAAGTTGAAGCAATAAAAAAATATAGAAATACTACAGGTATTGGATTAAAAGAAGCTAAAGATTTTATTGATTCTTTAGATAATAAAAATTAAAAATATAAAAAAACTCATCATTAGCTTATTTATTTTAATGATGAGTTTTTTATGAAAAGAAAAAGTTTTTTAGTAAGTCTATCAATAGTAATGTATAAACTTTAAGTGTTTTTAGATACAATAAATAGTTTTGTGTAAAAAATAAAAATACATATTTTAACTTTAATCTTTTTTTATTTTTTATAAGCTCTTATAGTTCTATAAATTAAACTTTTCTGTTTTCTTAATTTAGAAAATTCTTTAAGTATTTCTATCTCACCAAATTCTTCAGCATTACATCCTATATCTGAAGTTGAGCTTATTTGGAATTTTGAACCATTTATATCAATTATATGTGAATCATCTACATGTGAACTAGCATCTTTTTCATCACGTAATTTATGTATAAAGAGAAATGTTCCATAAACATTTGGATTATTCTTATTAACATACTTAAAAGTTATACCCTTATCATATTCATAAGCCTTATAATGTCCTCTCCAATCAGTAGGTAATTCCATTTGAATTCCTAATTTTTCATTTACATAATGAATATTCCCTAAGTTTTTACTTTCTTGTTCTTTTAGTTTTTTAAGTTTTTCTTCCTTTGCCTTTTTTTCTTTTTCTATTCTTTTCTTTTCAGCTTTTTCTTTCTTTATTCTTTCTTCTTCAGCCTTCTTTTCTATCTTTACATTTAATTCATTTTTAATAGCTTCTAGCTTTTTTGATTGCTCCTCTGTTAAGGTTGTACCATTAAAAGCTTCTATTTCTTTTTCAACTTCCTTTAATTTATTTTCTGAAAGAACTTTATTTATATCATCTAGCTTACTGTTTACTTTTTCTATTTCTTCTAATTTAATATTAACATTCTTTTTTAATTCTTCTATTTTTTCTTTAATGCTGTAGTTTGAATATTCACTTGGAAGCTTATCTAACTCTTCCTTAGCCTTAGAAAAATTATTGTTTTTATATTCCGTTTCAGCATTATTAAAATCAATAATTATTTGTTCTAAATTCTTTGCTTCTATATTATTAGGATCTTTTTTCAGCACTTCATCTAAGTCTTTTTTAGCTTCTTCATACTCACCATTGTTTAAATGAGTAATTCCTGTATCCATTTTCTGCTTTACACCATTGCCACAAGCACATAATGTCATTGCCAAAGTAGTTATAACTGTAGCCATTATTAACTTTATTATTTTATTTTTTTTCATCTTTTATCCTCTTTCATCTTTTGTTTAATATAAAATTTCATTTAATAGGTGGTTTATTTATACATTCAAAAGTTTTCCAAGCTAATATTATATCAAATAAATTATTTAGTTACAAATTTAAAGTGATTTTATTTAATAAATTAATAATAT
>NZ_WHJC01000232.1 GCF_009295725.1 Clostridium tarantellae | reverse complement strand
TTTAAGATTTTTTTGTGAATTATCACAATAAATAATTAATTATTATAAAAATGAAAAAAAATTATATTTATAATTATTTAAAAATAATATATTCTTAAAAATCCTAAAACAATTATATTTACATTATAAAAAATATGATATATCATTTAATAGAACAAACGTTCTTTGGAAGTGATATATTAATTTTTATAACATATATGATATACTTTATAAGTTAAATTTACTTAGGATAAATAAAGGAGTGTTTTGGGAGATGGATCAATTAGAATTAGAGTTTTTTAAAGAAATGGTTAAACTAATAAAAAAAAAGAAAAATAGAAAATAATATTTTGAATAAAATAAAATAGCAGTAAAAAAAATATTACTGCTATTTTATAAAATATTAATTTATATAATTCTATTTTTGGTATAAAAATGTTTTAAATCAGTTTTAAGTGCTTTTAATAAAATAACTTCTATTTCATTTAAGTGTTCTAACTCTATTTTATTAAATAAATTTTTAAAATCATCATCTTTTAGTTTATTATCTCTTAAATTTTCCCAACAGTTTAATGCAGATTTTAATGCTTTAAAATCTTCTCTAATTTCCATTATTTCTATTGGTTTTTCAATTCCGTATAACCACCATTCTTCTGGTTTTTCACTTAAATCTACTAATTTATATAAAACTGTTTTCGATGGTTCTCTTTTTCCAGCTTCTATTAAACTATAGTAACTTTTAGACAACTCTAATTTTTCACTAAATTGCACTGCATTTAGTTCTAAAGATTCTCTAAACTCCTTTAATCTATTACAAAAATCCATTTTTTAAACTCCTTCTTAATTTAGTAACTGTTAATTATCTTAACTAGATTATATTTAAATTTAACCATTTTGTAAAGAATGTTTACTTATAGGGAAATTTCATTTTTAAATGAAAACTAGTTTGCCAATTAGAAAACAATAGAAATTATAAGATATTAGGAGCATTTGGGTATAAAATAAATATAATATTAAAATTGATAATAATAATAATTTTACAACAATGAAAACTAAGTAATATAATTAAAGAAAGAAAAAGAAATAAGTTTTGAAAATAAATGTAAACTTAAATTTTATATATGGAAAAATGATTGGAGGAAAAATATGATAGATGAATTAGAATTGGATTTTACAAGAGCTTTATTAGAATTAATAAAAAAAGAAAAGGAAGAAAAATCTAATGATTAATGTTTTATATGAAAAAAACTTTATAAATAAAGTAATAAATAAAACAATTGAAAATATATTTGAAAATCCAAATATTTCTTATTATACTGCAATTCAGAATGCAATAAGTTATTATGAAAAGAAAATTATAAATTTATAGGAAGTGTTAATATGAATATTTTAGGAGTACCATTTAAATCTTTTAAAGAAAAAATAAGAATAGTACAAGCTTATGAAAAAAAAGCAAAAGTAATTATATTAGATAAAATAGTTTATATAGAAATGAAATAAATGTAATGCTTTATGTATGATTATTAAAGGAAATTATACATAAAGCATTATTTGAAAAGGAAGTGGAATGCTTGGAAGCAATAAGAATATATGAAATAGAAGAAGCTATGAGAAAATATTATGAAGATAAAAAATTATTAGAATTGTTAAGAATAAAATTAAAAAATTTAAATAATGATATTAAAGATCTAAAGGAAAAGCTAGAATTAGGTAAGATAGAATTTAATACAGATATTAGTGCTCAAAATTATGATTCTACAGGAGATAGTAGCAATGAAACTCATGGTATAGAGGTAGAAATAGAGAGAGCATATTTTAGATTAGAAAAGTTATTAGAAAGAAAAAAAATTCAAGTAATAGAAACTGAAAATCAAATATATGATATTAAAACAAAAGTTGATTGTATAACTGAAAGTATAGAAGGACAAATTGGATTAAATACAACATTAAAAGAAATATTAGATTTAAGATATAATAGAAAATATTCAATGAAGTATATAATAAATAAATTTTATAGTGGATCAAATGCAACAGCATATAGAGATAGAGATAAAGTATTAGAATCTGTGGAATCTATAATAAGATTAAATGGACTAAATATATTTTAGAAAAAATAGTGAGAGAGTTTTGGGAGACTTTTGAGAGAAACTTGAGAGACTTTTGAGAATTTTCAAGTAAAAAATGTGTTATAATTATTATAGTGAGAAAATTAAATAAACCCTTTGGTTGGGGATTACATAAAAAGAGTTTGAAATTTATTCAAGCTCTTTTTTTATATGCAATATAATTAATATTTATAAATAGGCTTATTTTTATGAATTATTAATTGAGAAAAAACTATTTAGTTAGAAAAAGGAAGAAAATAAGAGAAATATGAAAAAAGATAATAATAATTTAAAAGAAAAATATAAAGACATAATAATATAGTTATGTTAAGAAAACATTAATTATTATCAATAAAAAGGGAGCGATAGTATTAAAAATGATATAGAAGGATTTAAAAAAAGTCAGTTAAGTCAAAATAAAAGTGAATTAACAATTAAAAGTTATGAATATGATTTAAAAGATTTTTTAAGGTTTTTAGATCTTAAAGCAGATTATGAAAAAATAGAAAAAATTCCTCATGAAGAAATGCAGCTCTTAATAAATAGATATATAAATAAAATAAAGCAAATTTTAAAACCTAAAACAATAAATAGAAGATGTGTAGCTATAAATAAATATTTAAAATACTTAAATATAGATTGTAGAGCTAAAAGTGTAAAGATACAGAAAAAACTATTTTTAAATAATGTAGTTACTAAAAATGATGTAAGAAAGTTATTAAATGTATGCAGTAATAAAAGAGATAGAGCTATCATTATAACCTTATTTGGAAGTGGTTTAAGAGTATCAGAACTATTGAAATTAACAGTAAAAGACATTAATAAAGAAGAGATAATTATACATGGAAAACATGATAAATATAGACAAGTATTAATACCAATAGAAGTTAGAATAGCTTTAACAGAATATATAAAAATAAGACCTAAAATAAGTGAGGATCAATTATTTATAGGTAAAAGAGGACCAATAAAAAGAAATACAGTAAATATGATATTAAATAAATATGCAAAGAAAGCAAAAGTTAAAAAACAAAAAGTACATCCTCATAGTTTTAGACATTTATTTTGTAAAAACTTAGCTGATAATGGTATTGGAATTGATGTTATAGCTGATTTAGCAGGACATACAAATGTAGCAACAACTGCTATATATACTCAAAGAAGTAAAAATGAATTACAAAGCGTTTTAGATAGTACATTTACAATTTAATATTTATAGTTTTACATAATGAGGGTATGTTAAAGTGATATTTTTAAAATCTATTCTAAGGTGCATTATATAAATGCTTGAAAGGGATTAAGTGAGTTTAACACAATATGACATATGTCAAATTAATTGTATAATATATTTATGAAAATTTAAAGTGAGGAGAGAACAATGGATATATTATATTTAGAAAATGAAAATTTATCAGAAGAAGAAAGTTTAAAGCTTTTATTACAATTAAATTCTCCTAATTTTATAGAAAAATTAGATGCAATTCTTAAACCTAAAGTATACTCTTATGATATGAGTGAACAATTATTTATTGATGTTTGGGAGAAATATGGTAAACCTAAAGAAATAATAGATATAAAAAAAATAAATGAAATATTTCAGGAGATTGCAAAATTAAGCAAAGGACAAATATTAATAGATCATTATTCAAGTATAAATTTTGATCATATTACTAGAATAGAGTTTAAGGAACCATATATATTTATTCACTGGAAAGATTTTAATGATTTAAGAAAGAAATATTTGGATAAAAGTATTACTGAAGAAGAAATGAGAGATTGGAAAATTTGGGGATATTCTACTCATAATTATATGATGATGCATATAGATAAAATTAAGTTTATACAATATAAAAATCATATATATATATTAATATTATCTAATTTAATTCCTGAAAAAGAAGTTAAAAAACAATTGTTAAAAAACAATGAAAAAATTAATGTTGAAGATAACATTGAAGAATTATATAGTGAGTATATGTTTTTTGAAGGCAATAAATCAGACTTTATAAAACACATATGTGTAGTAAGTAATTTACCTTATTATACTTGTTTAATTCAACCTAAGGAAAATTGTAACGAAGCAATTTATTCTAAATTTATATTATTAAAAGAAACCTTTAATAATATAAATGAAAGAATGAAAAATGTAAAGAAATTGTTACTTTCTTTGGAGGAAAGTGATAATGATGCAATAATTGCTCAAGGTAATAGTATAAGAAGAATTTTTGAATATTCTTTAAAACATTTTTGCGTATATAAAGAAATTGATTTGAAAATATATGAAAAATATGGACATGTTACATTAGGCGACTTAAAAAAAGTTTTAAAGGAAAATTATTTAGATATTAATCAATCAATAATAAATACAGCTAATAAATTATCACATGATAGTGGAATTACAGTTAGACGACAGGAAGTTTTAGAGTTTTGGGAAAAAGTAAATATTATAATAGAAAATTTACAAAAAGAAATAATAAAAGAGCTTTCATAAAGAAAGTTCTTTTTATTTTACCTAGAAAGGTGGTGATAGTAATGAAAGCTAAGGTTAGAAAATTAGTAATGCTTACTAAATGGAATGAAAAGAATGATATGGTTTGTGGTTGTTTATTAAGTAATCCATTATGTAGTAGATGTAGGGATTGTGAGGAGTTAGAGGTTACTATTAATCCTTATGAAGATATAGAAGAATGTTTAAAAAATCAAAGAGCTTATAAAAGAATTCAAGGATCATTAAGACAGAAGTGATTGGAGGTTATTATGTTTAAAGATATTCCAAGTGATGAAGAAGTTAATAAGTTTTATAAATCTTATACCTGGGTTAAGGTTAGAAAAAAAGTTATGCTAAGAGATAATAATGAATGTCAAAGATGCAAGGAGCAAGGTATGTTTTCCATTGGTCAATGTGTTCATCATAAAAAAGAATTAAAGAAGCATCCAGAGTTAGCTTTAGATATTAATAATTTAACCGTTTTATGTAATAAATGTCATAATATTGTTCATGAAAAGGGTGCACCAAAAAATAAGAGAAAATGTCTAACTGAGGAGCGTTGGTAAGTAGCCCCCCATGTCTGAAAAGTGGCTTGTTTAAAGGGCTGTAACGGTCGGGGTTACCTAGTGGCAAGAGAAAGATTTTAATTTCTTACATGAGGGGGGGTGCACCCTATAAAAAAAAGGGTGCAAAAAAGTGATTTTTTTAATTATAAAAATAGAAAAGAGGTGGTGATTTTGAATGAAAGAGAAACATTAACAATTAGCGAAAAGGCACATAATGACTACATTAACGGAATGAAGT
>NZ_WHJC01000231.1 GCF_009295725.1 Clostridium tarantellae | reverse complement strand
AGCTGGGTAGCTAAGTCGGGAAGGGATAAACGCTGAAAGCATCTAAGCGTGAAGCCCACCTCAAGATGAGATTTCCCATAGCATAAGCTAGTAAGACCCCTTGAAGAACACAAGGTTGATAGGTCAGAGGTGTAAGCATGGTAACATGTTCAGCTGACTGATACTAATAGGTCGAGGGCTTGACCAAATCACTTAATTAACTTAGTGCAATTTTGAAAGAACAATCTTTCATTAAATATATTCCTCGGTAGCTCAATGGTGGAGCACTCGGCTGTTAACCGATAGGTTGGAGGTTCGAGCCCTCTCCGAGGAGCCATTTAGAATATTAAGCTTATAGTTTTACTATAAGCTTTTTTTATTTATAAAAATAGCTATTAATTTTAATTTGAAAGTTTATTTAATAAAATAAATGGAAAAATAACATTAGTTTATTATATAAAAGTGTATTTTTTTTATATAAAGATATATTTAGTGTAAGTTATTTGTAAAGTTAATATTAAATTTGTAGTATATAATATATTTAATGTGAATTAGATAATATTTAATTTAAGTATTTTAGGAGGAGAAGTTATGAAAATATTACTTGTAGAAGATGAGGAAAGTATAAGAGGATTTTTAAGAATTAATTTTCAAAGAGAAAATTTTGATGTTATAGAATGTGAAACAGGTGAAGAGGGATTAAGAAAAGCTGCTATAGAAAAACCAGATGTAGCTATTTTAGATGTTATGTTGCCAGGAATAAATGGATTTGATGTATGTCAAAAATTAAGAGAACTATTTCCTAAAATAGGTATAATAATGTTAACTGCAAAAGGTGAAGATATGGATAAAATAATGGGATTACAGTTTGGAGCTGATGATTATGTATTAAAGCCTTTTAATCCTGTAGAAATAACTTTAAGAGTTAAAGCTTTAATAAGAAGATTAGAAGGTGATAAGCCTAATAATATAAAAGATGTAATACTAGCTGAAGTATTCAAGTTAGATTTATATTCTCAAAGTTTATATAAAAATGAAGAAGAAATAGATGTTACACCAAAAGAATTTTTATTAATGAAAATATTTATGCAAAATCCAGGTAAAGCTTTTACTAGAGATGAACTTTTAAACTTAGTTTGGGGAGTAGATTTTTTTGGTGATCCTAAAATAGTAGATGTAAATATAAGAAGATTAAGAGCTAAAATAGAAGATAGTCCATCACAGCCTAGATATATAGAAACTATATGGGGAACTGGATATAGATGGAGAAGATAAAATGAATGTTTTTGCAAATAAAAATAAAAAAAGTATTAAAACGAGATTAATAAAAAATTTTTTAGTTATACTTTTATCTACAATTATAATTGTGTCAGGAATGTTTATGCTTTTTATATCAAGATATTATTATCAGAATATAGAAGGTATTTTAACAAGTCAAATAAAGATGGCAGCTGAATTTTATAAAAAGTATTTTTCTTATGTAAGTTTAGAAGATACGGTTAATGAAGATATAGATACTTTTTGGAAACAAACTAATGCTCAAGTTCAAATATACGATGAAAATGGCAATTTAATAATGGATTCATTAGGTGTTATACCTTCTTCAGATGTGGAATTATTAGATGTTAAAAAAGCATTAAAAGGACAAATTGTAAAATGGATTGGAAATGTACCTTATTATGATGGAAAGGTTATGGCTATTTCTCATCCATTAGAAAATAATAAAAAAATAGTTGGTGTAATAAGATATGTAAGTTCAATGAAAAATGTAGATGGATTTGTTTTTAATTTCTTTTTAGTATTTCTAATAATAGGGATTACGGTATTAACAATAGGCATATTTTTAAGTTATTTTTTAGCTAATAGTATAATAAATCCTTTAAAAGAATTAACAATAGTGGCAGAAGAAATGGCTAAAGGCAATTTGAAAATTAGAAATAATATAACAACTGAAGATGAAATTGCTAAATTAGCTTATGCATTAAATTTTATGGCTGATGAATTAGAAAAAAGAGAACAATTAAAAAATGAGTTTATTTCATCAATTTCTCATGAATTAAGGACTCCACTTACATCAATTAAAGGATGGGCAATAACTTTAAATAATGAATTTACTGATAAAAATACTTTAGAGATGGGGTTTAATATAATAGAGAAAGAATCTGATAGATTAAGTAATATGGTTGAAGAATTATTAGATTTTTCGAAATTTGTTAATGGAAAGATAACTTTAAAATATCAAGAAATAGATTTAATACAATTCATTAATTATATAAAAACATATATGAATCCTAGAGCAGAAAGAGAAAATAAAAATTTAAATATTTTATGCTATATAGAAGAAAATCTAATTATTACAGGAGATAGAGATAGATTAAATCAAGTTTTTATAAATATATTAGATAATTCTTTTAAATTTACTAATGAAGGTGGAGAAATAAAAATAATAATAATTAATAATGAAGATTATATAAATATAATAATTAAAGATAATGGTTGTGGAATTACAGAAGATGAATTACCTAAAGTAAAAGAAAAGTTTTTTAAAGGTAAAAATTCTAAGTCTCAAAATGGTATAGGATTATCCATATGTGATGAAATAGTTAAACTACATGGAGGAACATTACAAATAAATAGTGTTTTAGGAAAAGGAACAGAAGTTCATATTAATATTTCTAAGAAAATAGAGGATGGTAGAGTTAAATGAAAAGAAGAATGACATTGATTAGTATGTTTTTAATTAGTATGTTTTTTCTTACAGGATGTACTAAAAATAAGGTATTTGATCAAAATAAAGTTATTCCTCCTAAGCCTAATAGCATATCTATTAATGGTATTTGGAAACCTATTTCATATGAAGTTATTGATGAAGCAGCTGTAGAAGAAGGACAGCAAGATAATTTTATGAATGAATTAGTTACTATAAGTGAAGATTCTGTAAGTATTGAAGATAATATTATTGAAAATCCTAAATTTAAGCTTAAAAGATTAAATAAAAATGAATATATATCAGGAAGCAATAAAATAACTAGTAAGTATGATCTTAAAGATAAAGAATATGTAGACATAATATCTGTATCTGATAATAACAAAACTTATTTTAATATAATTTTAGCTGATAATAATAAGGCTATTTTATTTAAATCAAGTTTATATAGTCCTACAGTTGTAGCAGAGCTTATTAAAAAAAGTTCTAGCGCTAATAATTCAGAAGAAGATTCAGATGAAGTTAAAAGTAGTGATAATTTAAATAAAATAATTGATTCTCAAGATAAATATTATAAAATGGATGCAGGTATTTTATTAGGTTTAAAAACTCTTGGTAAAAAAAATAGTTCAGGAGAATTAATTTTACCACAATATAAAACTTTATGGATATCTATGAATGGTGATACTATTCAGCCTATAAAAGAGTTGAATAATATGTTATTATTACCAAGAACTAATGGGTTTTCTAAAATCCAATTAGAATCTAAAAATTATAATTGGGGGCATGAAGAAGTATTAAAAGTTATAAATAAAAAAAAGGGTGAAAAAGAAATAAAAAGTACTCTTGTACAGGATAATGGTTATAATGATATTACTTTTATAGGAAATGATTATATAGGCTTACAATATTATAATGGAAAAGACTTTAATAATAAATATAATAAATATAAGATTATCCCTGTGGATTCTTTAAATACTTCAGAAAGTGTTGATATAACTAATTTACTTGGAGAAAAAGGAAAAGTAATTTATGAAAATTCAAAAATGAAATTTTTAGAAGCAAATAAATTAGAAAATTCAAAAAAATTTGATTTAAATAATAATTATAAAAATGTTACTTTAGTAAGGAAAAATGGGCAATGGCAATTAGAAAGTTTAATTAATTGTAAAAGTGGAGATGAAACAATGGCTTTTTTAATTAATATTTCTCCAGTAAATACTTTTGTAAATTATGATACTATGTTAATACCATGGAATAAAGTTATAGATTTTAATCCATCTACTAGAGATTTAGTAAGTTCTCCTAATTCAAAATTTGCTGTTGCTTTAATTGAAGATAGATTAGTTATATATAAAATTATTAATGGTAAGATTAAAAATGAACTAGCAAATATAAAGATTAATAGTAATGATGAAATTGTAATGGCAGAGTGGGCTACAGGAGATTTTGTTAACTATTGGAACAATATTGTAGATGAATATGGAGGAAAAATTATCAAATAAAAAAGCAATTAGCTTTAAGCTAATTGCTCTTTTATTAATTACTTATTTTATCCTCAAAATAATTACTACGAATCATTTTATCAGACAAATCTAGTACATTTGAAAGAATATTTTTATCTTCAGGAGAAAGGTCACCTTTTATTGTTTTATCATTTGTAATTGCATAAGAACGATTAGTATTTAAAAGATTTCTTCCTAAAGCAGTGTCTTCATATAAATTATTATTAATACCTAAAGCGTATAAAATTGTAGGCATTATATCTGTTTGACCTCCATAAGTATCAAATACTACAGGTTTTTTAATAGATGGATTAAACATTATAAAAGGAATTACATGATTTCCATCATCTAACCACCAATCTTCTGGATTGGATAATTGTTCTATTTTACTATTGTAATATTTATGAACACCAGTATGGTCTCCTTCTATTACTACTAATGTATTATCAAGTAAACCTTCTTTTTTTAATGTTTCTAAAAACATTCCTATTTGAGTATCTGTATAGTGAATACTTTCAAAGTAACCGCCTAATTCATTTTTATCTAATTCAGAATTTAAATTTAATTTGCGATAATCTTTAGGTATATCAAAAGGTCCATGACTTGTTAATGTCACTGTAAAAGCATAAAATGGTTGCTTTAAGTCTTTTAGCATAGGAGCAACTTGTTTAAAATAACTTCCATCACTTAATCCCATACCTATCATTTCATCATGGTTAAATGAATAATAATCAACAAACTTATTAAATCCAATACCTGTTAGTCCTTGAGCATAGTTCCAGAAAGAGCCTTTGTCTGAATGAATTGCTATGGTATCATAACCGCCTTCTTTTTCTAAGATATTTGGTAGTGAATTATAAGTTGTATTTGGATATCTAAAGAAAGTACTACCTTGTCTTAATGGGAACATTGAAGTATTTATCATTAAATCACAATCGGAGCTTGTGCCTTCATTAACTTGCTCAAATATATTAGGAAAATAAATAGAATTATTTAAAATTTTATTTAAATTAGGAGTTATTTCTTGTCCATTTATACTTTTATTAAGAACAAAACTCTCTAAAGATTCTACCTGAATTATTAATAAATTTTTATTTTTAAACATTCCTTTATATTTATTATCAGATAAATTTTCATTTTTAAATTTATAATAAGCATCTATTTGAGATTTATCTTCTGGAGTAATTTTATATGGTTTAGAATTTTTTATAGTGTTTATAAC
>NZ_WHJC01000230.1 GCF_009295725.1 Clostridium tarantellae | reverse complement strand
AATTTTATACAATTCGTGTTTACTTTAATTAAATTTGTATAAAATTTATAATTTAAATTAATAAAAGCCATGATTCTTTTTATTTAATAAGAATAATCATAGCTTATTTATTTAAATTAGTTATTATCTTTACAAATTACTTTTTTATAGATAAAATCTGCAAATAAAGAATTTGCCCAAGCAAACCAATCTCTAGTAAATTTAGTAGGCTCATCACAATGAAATCCTTCATGCATAAAATTAGTTCCACCATCTGTATTAATTAAAACTTTTACTAATTCTTGTATTTCTTCTTCATTATTAGTAGTAAGTCCTTGCATGGAAAGTGCTATTGGCCAAATATAATTTTCTGGAGTATGTTGACTACCTATGCCCTTTGCAAATTTTCCTTCATAATAATATGGATTATTTTTGCTTAATATAAATTTTCTTGTATTTTTGTATATTTCATCATCAATATCTTTAAATCCTATATATGGAATTGATAATAAACTTGGTACATTAGCATCATCCATAAAATTATAATTACCTAAACCATCTGTTTCATAAGCATATACCATACCAAAGCCTTCTTTTTTAACTTTTCCATAAGTCTCAATAGCCTCTTCAATTTCTTTTCTTAATAAAATTGCTTTATCTCTTAATGCTTCTTCTTTATATATTACTTCACTTATTTCTTCAATCTGTTTTAAAGCTACTACAGCAAACATATTAGCTGGAATTAAATAACCATATTTGCATGCATCATCACTTGGTCTAAAACCTGACCAAGTCATACCTGTATAGGCTACTGGAGCTCCTAATCCTTCATGGCTTAAAGTATCTTGAGGAGTACAATTTAATCTTATAAAGCTATAATCAGATTTTTCTCTATGATATTTTTCTCTTGTCCATAAATCTATAATTATATTAAATACTTTTTTTATATCTTCATCAAAGAAAGTATCATCTCCAGATTCCTTCCAATACTTATATATTAATCTTATAGGATTACATAGAGAGTCTATTTCATATTTTCTTTCCCATACCCAAGGACTATCCTTAGTTATATCATTATCCCACTTCTCTCCGTTAGCTTCTTTGTTAAAGGCATTTGCATAAGGATCAATAAATATACATTGAACATGTCTTTTTATTAGACCTATAAACATATCCTTTAACTGGGGATACTTTTTTACAAATGGCAAATAATGCTCTACCTGTGATGTAGAATCTCTAAGCCACATAGCAGGAATATCACCCGTTATTACAAAAGTATCATTTTCTGACACTTCTACTGTAGTTTCAACTGTATTTATAAAACAATTGTAAAACATAGTTTTTAACTTTTCATTTTCTATTTTTTCTGATAACTCTTCTCCTATTTTTCTTACAACTTCTTTAATATTTTCTGTTAATATATTAGATGTATTTCTCATAACGCTCCCCCATACTATGTACTTTATTTCCTCTAAACTATTAAAATTATCATTATAGGTTCATTGTATACCATTTCATTTGTATTTCCAATAGTCTTAATCTTCTAATCTAAAATTTGTCTGATAAATCTAAAATTGCTACATAGAACAAAATTAATAAGAAAAATCATCTTTAATTTTTATATAAAATTAAAGATGATTTATAATTTATTTTCTAATTATTTTTAAAGTATGAACTTCAAATGGAGAAAATTTTAATTCTAATTTGCTACTATCAAATTTTTCTTGCTTTATAGGATCTTCTATTAAATTTACTAATTCTATATTCTTATAATCTTTATTAAAATTTATTTTAACTTTAGCATCATTTCCATGGCATTCATATAATCTTACTATTACATCATTACTAAATTCCGCTTTTTTAATACTTTCAACTATTATATTTTCACAATCTAAAGTTAATAAAGATTCTATGCTATTAGTATTAATAAGTTTATCTGTGTAAGTTGCCTGCAAAGGAATGTTAAAATTATAAGCCTCTTTTACTACATTTCCTTCTATATAATCGCCTTTGTGAGGTAATAATGCATATTTAAATACATGATTTCCTCTATCTGCATTAGGATCTGGATAAGCCGGGCTCCTTAAAAGATTTAAATCTATTGTAGTTTCTGAAATGTTATAACCATATTTACAATCATTTAACAAAGCTATACCATAATCTCTTTGTGATAAATCTACCCATTTATGAGCACATACTTCTCCCTTTGCCATATCCCAAGATGTATTACAGTGAGTAGATCTTTTTATATTACCAAATTGTATTTCACAAGTTGCTTCCCTTGTATGAACATTAGCATGAAATGATGTTCTTAACATTTTACCATCTTCTTGCCAATTAACCTTCGTTTCAAAATCTATTCTTTTACTACCTTCAGTGATAATTATATTTTGCTCTAATAAAGACTTATTATAATTATATTTTTGAGTAACTATTGCTTTAGGTCCTTCTATTTTAAAATTAACTTTTTTAAATTTAAATTCACTTTTTGGTCTATCTTTATAAACTTGTGAAAAGTCCCATGCATCTCCATTATCCTCATAAACTTCTAAAACATTATTTTTATAAGATTTGAGAACATCTCTTTTAAGCTCTTTATCGTATACTCCTTTTATACTTCCATCTGCATAAAACTCTATCTTTATTAAACTATTTTCTAAGATTTCATTACATACATTTAAAGTACATATTTCACAATAATTATTTATGGATTCTTTATTTATTACTTTTCCACCTAATGGTAGCACCTTTACTTTAGTCCATTTATCATATAATTTAATCCATTCTTCTCTTTGCCAATTTAATGAATTAGTTAAAAGTATTCCTTCTTTATAACCATTTTCATTTTCAATAATTTGTTTTTTTATTTTTTCTGTTAACTTTTCTACTTTATTTAATAATTTTTTATAGGCTTCTACTGACTCATCATAAACTCTTTCAATAGATGAACCTGGTAAAATATCATGAAATTGATATAAAAGTACTTCCTTCCATACTTTTTCTATTTCTTCTTGTGGATATTCTATATCCTTTTCCAACATAGCTTGTACAGATATTAACTCTAAATTTCTTAAAGCTATTTCCATCTTTCTATTATACATTTTATTTTTACCATGAGTAGTATATGTTCCTTGATGCTTTTCTAAATACAGTTCACCACTCCATATATTGTACTTACCCATATCTTTTTCAATTCTTTTAAAGAATTCTAAAGATTTTTCTTGTTTAACTGGAATTAATCCATTTAAATTTTTTTCTCTTTCTAACCTTTCTAAGTGTTCCTCTCCTGGACCACCACCTCCATCACCAATTCCGAATAGCATTAAACACTCCTCTGATAATGCTTTATCTAAAAAAGCTTTTTCAGCTTTTTTAACAGCTCTTGGTGCCGCTGAACTATTGTATGTTCCTTCTGGAGGCATATGTGAAAGTACTTTACTACCATCTAATCCCTCCCAAATGAATGTATGATGTGGAAATTCATTATGATTATTCCATGATAATTTTATAGTCATAAAATAATCTATGCCACTTTTTTTAAGAATCTGTGGCAATGCTGCTGAATAACCAAACACATCTGGAAGCCATAAAGATTTCATATCCTTATTAAATTCTTCTCTAAAATACCTTTTACCATAAAGTATTTGTCTAACTAAAGATTCTCCTGATGGTACATTAGTATCTGGTTCTACCCACATAGCTCCTTGTGCTTCCCATCTACCCTCTTCTATTCTTTCTTTTATTTTACTATATAACTCAGGATATTCATCCTTCATCCATTGATATAACTGTGGTTGACTTGCTCCAAATACATAATCTGGATATTTATCCATATTTGATAATACAGTAGAAAAAGTTCTAGCCCCTTTTCTTATAGTTTCTCTTATAGGCCATAACCAAGCTAAATCTATGTGTGCATGTCCAATAGCAGATAAAGTTAAAGATTCATCACCAGCTTTTTTTAAAAGTTCTTTACTTAATATATTTCTTGCTTTAGTTACTTCGTCACTATTTAATGTATTAATTTCTTCTTGACTGACTATTCCATCCTTTAAAAATTCACATCCGCTCATACCTGTTTTTATACTTAAAATCTTTGAAGCTTCATATAAAGAATTTAATACTCTATGATATCTAGCACTATCTTTTGGCAATTCATCTAATAATTCTACAAGAACTTCTATGTCAAAATATAATTTTTTTACCTCTTCATTACATATAGCTATGTATGCGTCTTTTATAATACCATTATTTTGATATTTACCAAATAAGTCATTACAGGCACAATCCGCCCATATATTAACCTCTTCTCCTCCTTTAGAAACTTTAAATAGTTCTATTTCTCTTTTTCCTGGCTTACCTAATGTATAATCAAATTCAGAATTTAAAGTAGTAAGTCCTTTTATAGGTGTTCCTTTATCGTCTACCACAAAAGCTTCTCCACTTACATCTATTAATGCAACTATTTTCTTACCGTCTACTTCTTTTGGTACAGTTCCTTTAAAATTAAACCAAGCACAATCCCAAAGTTCTCCCCAAGATTCACCTATAATACCTTTTTTCTTTTCTCCAATAAATCTATCCCTATAAGCTACTGGTTCTTTGGTAGCATATATGTCTATATCTAATGGTGAAACTATATTATATATTGCTTTTTCTATTTTCTCTAATAAACCGTTTACCACATTTCTATATTCATTCATTTCGTAAAGCATTTTATCACCTCATGTAAATGTTATCTTATACATTTAAAAATACATTATGAACATTTTAAAGTAAAGTGTGCAAATCATAGTTTTATATTGATTTTTATTAATATATAATTATATTAAAAGACATGTAATAAAATTTACTTATTACATGTCTTTTAATGATTTATTGCCTTTTATCTAAAAAGCGAGAAATTTTTTCATATGTAAAAATCTTTATTTACTTTAAAAACCAATCCCCAAAAAAATATCCTGCTAATATGAAAACTAAGTTCCAAATAGTTATACCAAAGGTTGATGATATAATAAACTTAATAGGATTTAACTTTGCTACTCCAGCCACTATTGAAACTATAGTTCTTAATACGGGTATTAACCTGCATAAAAAGATACCTATACAATCTCTTTTTTTCATTATTTCTATGGTTTTATCTACAGAAGGTTTTAATTTTGGAAATTTTTTAAGTATCCATTCTAGTAATGGAGCTCCTCCATAAAAAGATATTCCATATAAAACCAGGCTTCCTAAAACTCCTGCAACTACTGAAATAAAAATTGCAAAGCTTAAACTTAAATCAGTTTGTGCTACTAATATTCCTGCTGCTGGCATAATTACCCCTGCTGGCAAACCTGGTAAATTTAAATACTCTAAAAAAACAATAATAAATAATAACATTGTTCCATAGGTTGAAAAATAATTTAGTACATCTTGTATGTTCATTTTTTTCCTCTTTTTTCCTCTTAATTAAAATTATAAATATATATTTATTAT
>NZ_WHJC01000229.1 GCF_009295725.1 Clostridium tarantellae | reverse complement strand
CACGCCGCCAGCGTTCATCCTGAGCCAGGATCAAACTCTCAAATTAAAAGTTTAATCATTTACTCATATTACTTATAAAAGAATTGCTGGTTTACTTAAATTTATCTGTTTAATTTTCAAAGATCATTTCTTTATTTTGTTTGTCACCCTCAAGCGACTTTCTTAGTTTATCACTAAAAGTTTTTCTTGTCAACAACTTTTTTAAAAACTTTTTAATTTCTTAATAAGTTTGTTGTTGTTACTCAGTTGCACTTATCAGCAACGAAATTTATCTTAACATAATTAAAGTATAACTATAATTATCTTTCTGCTATTTTTATAATTTATTTTAATTTTTCTTTATTTAAATAAATAATTCTATTAAATTCACACAAAGATACACCTGGTTAAGTGTGTATCAAATTAATAGTTTATTTTATATCTCATATAAATATTAATCTTATTTATTAAAATTAAATAATACTATTAGAAAAATTTAATCTATTCAATTTTAATATTATATATGGTTAACTTTAAATCAACTATTTTTATACTTTTTATTATGATAAATTACAATATCAAGTGCAATACTTTATTGATTACAAAAAAAATAGCCCATACGGGCACGTTCATATTAAAGCAATAATTGCTAAAAAACACTTTAAAGGACATAATTATATGAGCTCTAAACATATTACTATAAATGAACGTTATTATATAGCAGAATATTTAAATTTAGGATGGAGTATATCTAAAATTGCTAAAGAATTAAATAGAAATAAAGGTACTATCTCAAGAGAAATTAAAAGAAATAATTCAAATGGAAAATATAGTGCACATTTAGCACAAGAATCATCTAAACTAAGAAAAACTAAATGTAAACCTCATGGTAAACTAGTTAATTCTAGTTTAGTTATTTATGTACAAGAAAAATTAAATAAGCATTGGTCACAAGAACAAATAGTTAGAAAGCTTATTTTAGATAATATTTCTAATAGAGTAACCATTTCTTTCAGTACTATTTATAGATAGATTTATTTTAAATTTATTGATAAATATCCCGTAGAACTGCTTCTCAGAAAAGATAAATCTTTAAAAGCTAAAGAAACTAGAGGTAAATTCAATATAGGTAAAACCATAAAAGATATACTAAAAGAAGTTCTTAAAAGAGAAACATTAAATCATTGGGAACTTGATACTGTAGTTTCAAGTATAGGTAAGACTAAAGTTTGTATAGTCACATATGTTGAAAGAAAAACTCGATTAGTAAAAATTAAATTGATGCCTAATAGAAAGGCTGATACTTTCAATAAATATTGCATTAAAGTTTTTAAGAATTTTGATAATAAAAGTATTAAAATACCTAACTGTTTATAGATGTAAAGAGTTTGCTGGATATTCTTATTCAGAAGAAGCATTAACGGTAGATGTCTTTTCTCCTGATTCCTATAATTCATGGCAAAGAGGCAGTAATGAAAATATCAATGAATTGATTAGAGAATTTTTCCCTAAAAAATTCGATTTTTCTACTATAACCCAAGAAAATGTATTAGATATAAAACTCTATTAGAAGCATTTAATGAATTATCAAACTAAGTATTGCACTTAGCTTGACAATTCGTCTTATAAAAAAAGATGATTTCTCTTATTAAAAGAAATCATCTTTTTAAATTTAAACTTTTATTTATTTAATTCTTTTTTAACTGCATCTGAAACAAATTGAACATTTGTACCAACTATTACCTGAACAGCTGTCTTACTTACTCTAACAACTCCCTTAGCTCCTAATGCTCTTAATTTAGCATCTTTAATAATTGTATTATCTTTAACTTCTAATCTTAATCTTGTAACACAATTATCTACTGATTTTATATTAGTTGACCCACCTAAAGCTTGAACATACTCTTTAGCTAAAGCAACCATATCTCCATTTATTGATGTATTTGATGAAAATTCTTCTTCATCATTTTCTCTACCAGGAGTTGGTATATCAAATTTAGTTATAACAAAATAGAATATTACAAAATAAACAGCTGCAACAGCTAATCCTATAGGTAATATTAGTATAGGATTTTTAGCATTTGGTAATCCATAATTTAATATATAATCAATAAATCCTGCTGAAAAACCAAAACCATGTAAAACTCCTAACATGCTTGTAACTGCCATAGATATTCCTGTTATAGCAGCATGTGCTACTAATAATACTGGTGATAAGAAAATAAATAAAAATTCTATCGGCTCAGTTATACCAGTTAAGAAACTTGTAAACGCTAAACTTGCTAACATACCTGCAACAGCTTTTTTCTTTTCTTTCTTAGCTGCAAAATATATTGCTAATGCAACAGCCGGTAATCCAAACATCATAACTGGATAAAATCCTGCTTGATAAGTTCCAGCTGTTGGATCTCCTGCAAAAAATCTATTTATATCTCCCGCCGCTCCATTAAATTCTCCTAATGTAAACCAAAAATATGTGTTCAACACATGATGTAATCCCATTGGAATTAATAATCTATTAAAGAATCCAAATACTCCAGCACCAATAGCTCCTAATCCAACTATTGACATACCAAATGAGTTAATTGCATTTTGAACTGTTGGCCATACAAATCCTCCAATAATTGATATTAAAATAATACATAAAGATGTCATAATAGGAACTAATCTTCTACCACCAAAGAATCCTAAGAATTCTGGTAATTTAGCATTTTTAAACTTATTATAACAGTATCCAGCTACTATACCCGCTATAATACCTCCAAAAGCATCATATTTTAATCCACCTGCTACATCTTCTCCAAGTCTAGCTATCCATAATGCATTTGAGGAATTAGTTAATACTAAATACCCTACTGCTCCTGCAAGTCCAGCCGCTCCGTTTCCATCATCTGACAAACCTATAGCTACTCCAATAGCAAAAATTAATGGAAGATTATCAAATAATGCTCCTCCAGCTTTTGCTATAACATTTCCATACTGAACAAAATTACCCAATCCAATAGCTTCAAATACATCAGGTTGCCCTAATCTTAATAAAAGTGCAGCAACTGGCAAAGTTGCTATTGGAAGCATTAATGCTTTACCTATCTTTTGTAGAAATCCCAAAATAGTTTTCCCCATAATAAAGTCCTCCTTTTTATTTTAATTAAGGCTTGTTAATTATAAAAGTATAATTGCGTATTTTAAAATAAAAAAAGCTGAAAAGGAAAACACTTAGTCCTTCTCAGCTTATGCCCAAATTAAATCGGTTACACGCCTTAATTCAATAAAATATTTTATTTATATTAATATGATATCATAATTAAATTCCCTTGTCAATTGAACTAATTATTAATTTAAAACGATATCATTTATTGTTTTTATAGTTAAATTTTAAAATAAATTAAATATTATTAATTTATTTTATACTTGACTGAAAATAAAAAAAACTATATAATAACAATAACATGTTACTGTTAAATCAGGCATAAGTTTATTTAGCTTATGCCTTTTTTTATTGTAATTTTTAAATTATGTATAGAAAGGATGTGAATTTCTTAATTTTTATAAAAAATTAAGAATATTATATGTTTGGATTTTTTAAAAAAGAATTAAAATTAATAGCTCCAGTAGATGGAACAACAATAGATTTATCAAAAGTACCAGATGAAGTTTTTGCTGGTAAAATGGCTGGAGATGGGGTAGCTATCGATCCAATAGGTGAAACTATTGTAGCTCCTGCTGATGGCGAACTTTCTTTAATTTTTAAAACTAATCATGCTTTTGCAATGACTTTAGATAATGGTGTTGAATTATTAGTACATATAGGAGTTGATACTGTTTCTTTAAATGGAGAAGGTTTTGAAAGATTAATAGAACCTGGCGTAAAAGTAAAAGCTGGTACTCCTATTATTAAAATAAATAAAGATTTTATTTTAAGCAAAGGTTTATCTTTAGCAACACCTATTTTAATAACTAATGTAGATATGGTTAAAGACTTAGTTCCTACTATAAATAAATCTGTTACTGCTGGAAATGATGTTGTTTTAACATATAAATTAAAATAAAAAAAAGAGGTTTAACCTCTTTTTTTTATTTTAATTTGAACTTGCTCTTAACCTTTCTATATGGATAGCAATGTACCCAATTTCATCACTAGCAACATCTAACTCTAATTCTTCTACTATCATAGCTGCAATTTCTACAGCTACATAATAAGATTGCGAATATTTTTCTATTATTATATCTAATAAATCATTTTTTATAATTTTATTATCTTTCATTCTTTTTACTGCAAATTTTAAATGAGTTGCAAAACGAGCATAATCTAGCGATTTTCTATTTATTTCTATATTAAAATAATCTTCTATAATTTCTACTGCAGTATTAACTATATAACTATATTTTATTGAATTAGCAACCTTTCCATTATTTCTAGCAGAATGTATATGTACTGCTATAAAACCTATTTCTCCATATGGTATATTTAAATTATATTTTTTTTCTATTTTCTTTATTATTTCTTCAGCTAACTTAAATTCCTTAGGATATAAACTTTCTATTTCAAATAAAAATGGATTATCTATTGATTCATTATTTTTTAATCTTTTCATAGTAAAAGATAAATGATCTATTAAGTTAATATGTATGCGTTCATTTAATTCTTCTTTTAACTCAAAAGCTATATAACATATTAGTTCCTCACATAAAGCTAAAAATTCTTTATCATTTCCTTCAATAACCTTATTAAAATTCTGTACATTTTCTTCTTGTTGAATAGAAAATATTTTATCTACTATTGTATTTTTTGTAATTGTTTGTCCATTTTTCTTATTAAATCCAATACCTTTCCCAAATAAAATCATTTCTTTTCCCTTGTTTTCAACTAAAACTATATTGTTATTAAAAGATTTTATTACATTATAATCCTCTTGCAATTCTTTACCCATATTTAACTCCCTTAAAAATATTTTAATTAATTACTTACTTTAATTATATACATAAAATATTTTTAATAAATAGTAAAAACAAAAAACCTCTCTAAAAAAATAGAGAGGTTTTGGTGGCTCACCAGGGAATCGAACCCTGGACACCATGATTAAAAGTCATGTGCTCTACCGACTGAGCTAGTGAACCATACTAACCTGGCAACCACCTACTCTCCCACACAGTCTCCCGTGCAGTACCATTGGCCTCCTAAGGCTTAACCTTCGTGTTCGGAATGGTAACGGGTGTTACCCTTAGGAGCATCATCACCAGATTTTAAGAACTTTTTGTTCTTTCAAAATTGCACTAAGTATTAAGTTTACTTTTATTTGGTCAAGCCCTCGACCTATTAGTATCAGTCAGCTGAACATGTTACCATGCTTACACCCCTGACCTATCAACCTTGTGTTCTTCAAGGGGTCTTACTAGCTTATGCTATGGGAAATCTCATCTTGAGGTGGGCTTCACGCTTAGATGCTTTCAGCGTTTATCCCTTCCCGACTTAGCTACCCAGCT
>NZ_WHJC01000228.1 GCF_009295725.1 Clostridium tarantellae | reverse complement strand
AAGAATTAATTTATGGCAAGTTGCTTAAAACAATACAACTTGATAAAAATATAACTACGCTTGAAGATGTTATTAATCATCTTAATAACGATTCTTTAGCTAGTTAAATTTATTGTAAAGTGGTGTTATGTTAACAAAATTAAAAATATTAAATAATTAATTATTGTTTTTTATTTTTTTAAATTAAGATATTTATCAAATAAGACTAGAGCAATTCTTTAATATATTTATTTTACAATAAAATTTAAATGTTAATTTTTAATTTTCTATAAATATATCCTGGTTAAATTTTCTGAATATTATAACTTATATATTATATATTGCAAAACAATTGTATTAATGTTATGATTAATTCATAGTAATTATTAAATAATATTAATTATTTATCTTATATATTATTTGATGAAAAGGGGTAATAATTATGAACGAACAATGGAATGGTTTTAAAGGTGGACAATGGACTAAAAGTGTAGATGTTAGAAACTTTATTCAAACAAACTATACTCCATACGAAGGAAATGATAGCTTCTTAGAAGAAGCAACTGAAGCTACTAACAAATTATGGGAAGAAGTAAGTGAATTATTAAAAAAAGAGAGAGAAAATGGTGGAGTTTTAGATGTTGATACTAAAATAGTATCAGGAATTAATGAATATAAGCCAGGATATATAGATAAAGCATTTGAAAAAATAGTTGGTGTTCAAACAGATGCTCCACTAAAAAGAGCTGTTATGCCTTATGGTGGAATCAGAATGGCTGAAAATGCCGCTAAATCTTATGGATATGAGGTAGATTCTTCAATATCTGAAATATTCTCTAAATATAGAAAAACTCATAATCAAGGTGTTTTTGATGCTTATACTGATGAAATGAAATTAGCTAGAAAATATGGTATAGTAACTGGTCTTCCAGATGCTTATGGTAGAGGAAGAATTATAGGTGACTATAGAAGAGTAGCCTTATATGGTGTAGATAAATTAATAGAAGATAAACTTGCTCAAAAGAAAAGTTTAGAAATAAGATGTATAGATGAAGAAATTATTAGATTAAGAGAAGAAATCTCAGAACAAATAACTGCTTTAAAAGAATTAAAAGGATTAGCTGAAACTTATGGTTTTGATATTTCTAAACCAGCTAAAAACTCAAAAGAAGCTATTCAATGGTTATATTTTGGATTCTTAGGAGCTATAAAACAACAAAATGGTGCTGCAATGTCTCTTGGTAGAACTTCTACTTTCTTAGATATATATATAGAAAGAGATTTAAACGCTGGCTTAATAACAGAAAAAGAAGCTCAAGAATTAGTTGACCATTTCGTAATGAAATTAAGACTTGTTAAATTTTTAAGAACTCCTGAATATAATGATTTATTCTCTGGTGATCCAACTTGGGTAACTGAATCAATTGCTGGTATGGGACTTGATGGAAGAACATTAGTTACTAAGAACTCATTTAGAATACTAAATACTTTATACACATTAGGACCTTCACCTGAGCCAAACCTAACTGTGTTATGGTCAACTAGATTACCACAAGGATTTAAAGATTTTTGTTCTAAAGTTTCTATAGATACAAGTTCTGTTCAATATGAAAATGATGATTTAATGAAGCCTTACTGGGGTGATGACTATGCTATCGCTTGTTGTGTATCTGCTATGAAAGTTGGAAAGCAAATGCAATTCTTTGGTGCAAGAGTTAACTTAGCTAAAACTTTACTTTATACTATAAATGGTGGAAAAGATGAAAAAAGTGGTGTTCAAGTAGCTCCTAAAATGGAACCAATAACAAGCGAATATTTAAACTATGATGAGGTTATGGAAAAATTTGATGTTATGACTGATTGGTTAGCTAACCTTTATGTTAATACATTAAATGTTATCCATTATATGCATGATAAATATTCTTATGAATCATTACAAATGGCATTACACGATAGAGATGTATTTAGAACAATGGCATGTGGTATAGCTGGACTTTCTGTTTGTGCAGACTCATTATCAGCAATTAAATATGCTAAGGTTAAACCTATAAGAAATGAAGATGGAATAACTGTAGATTTCCAAATAGAAGGAGACTTCCCTAAGTTCGGAAACGATGATGATAGAGTTGATGATATTGCAGTATTTTTAGTTGAAAATATGATGAATAAGATAAGAAAAAATAAAACTTACAGAAATTCTTATCATACTCAATCTGTATTGACAATAACTTCAAATGTTGTTTATGGTAAAAAAACAGGAACTACTCCTTGTGGAAGAAAATCTGGTGAACCATTTGCACCAGGTGCTAATCCAATGCATGGTAGAGATATAAGTGGTTCATTAGCATCATTAAATTCAGTTGCTAAATTACCTTATGAACATTCACAAGATGGTATTTCAAATACATTCTCAATAGTACCAGATGCTTTAGGTAAAACACCTGAAACTCAAATAAAAAACTTAAGTAACTTAATGGATGGATATTTTGGTCAAGGTGCACACCACTTAAATGTTAATGTATTTAATAGAGAAACTTTACTAGATGCTATGGAGCATCCTGAAGAATATCCACAATTAACTATAAGAGTTTCTGGCTATGCTGTTAACTTCATTAAATTAACTAAAGAACAACAATTAGATGTTATAAATAGAACATTCCATAAAACTATGTAATAAAAAACAGAGTGGTAAATTCCACTCTGTTTTCTTATGTAAAGGAAATTGCTAAGCTAACTATTTAGTTGATGCTACTTCCTTCTCTATTTCTTTTTCTACTTTTTTTTCTATTGATTTAATTTCTTCTTCTTCTTCAAAAAATTCTCCACGAATTTCAGCTGCTGTACGTATTTTAAAGTTTTTAAATATTACAGATCCTAATAAACCACCAAGTATTCCTGCTATTATACAACATCCAGCAGTTATTAACACTTTAACTGGTGGATTATATGCAAACATTACAGCAAAACCTGCTATAGGCGTTGCAGTTCCTGGTGTTCCATTTGTAAGACCCATAAGAGCTATTATAACTCCACAAGCTGCTCCACCAATAAAGTTAGTTACATACACTGGTATTGGATTAGCTGATATTATATCCGCTTGAGTTAATGGCTCAATTGCTACTGATATGGTATCTTTTTTGCTACCAAACTTCATTCTTGCAAAGAATACAAAGTTCATAAAAGATGAACCAAATACTGATAAAGCTCCTATTGCCATTGGTGCTCCTGTAAGTCCTAACATTGCCGTTAACGCCATTGAACTAAGTGGTGCTGTTGCAACAACTGTTATTATTCCTCCAAGAATTATTCCCATAACTATCGGACTTGAATTAGCTGAAGCTTTTAATACTTCTCCTATGCTAAGTAAAGTATCAGTAACAATTGGGTTCATAACCGCTGCAATTAATCTTGTTAATGGTGCTGCTACAACTATTATAACTATTAAATCTAATCCACCTGGTAATTTCTTTTCCATGAATTTAACTACATAAGAAATTAAATATCCTGCTATAAATCCTGGTAATATTCCAAGACCACTACAAGTTAATCCTACTAATACTGCATAAACCGGTGAAACGCCTAATGCTAAAGGAACTAATATAGCTGCTGCTACCCCTCCTAAAGAACCATTAGATTCTCCAACCTTCTTTAAAAATTCAATATTTAATACGCCTCCAAAAAATGCTGAATGAAATGCTTCAACTAAGAAACTTGCACAAGCTGCATTTGCTAAAGCTCCCATGGCTTTCATTCCATTAGGTGCTTTGTAACTAAATAAAGTAAATAATGCTAAAACTATTAATAAAAGACCTGTTCCCATTAAAACTTGCATCGTTTTTTCCTCCTAAGTTTTTTATGTATTACTCTCCAAATACTTGTCTCTTATATTTAAGACCTGTATCTGTAATAGCAATTCCCCCTAAAGCTGTTTCTCTTAATGATTCTGGTAATTCCTTACCAACTTTGTACATAGCTGCTACCGTTTCATCAAAAGGTATTTTTGAAGCAACTCCTGCCATAACTAAATCTGCAGTAGATAAAGCACTAACGGCTCCTGCTACATTTCTCTTTGCACAAGGAATTTCAACTAATCCTGCAACTGGATCACAAACTAATCCTAATATATTTTTAAATACTATAGCTGCTGCATCTAAACTCATTTCAGGAGTTCCGCCCATCATTTCTACAACTGCTCCTGCTGCCATAGCTGCCGCTGAACCACACTCTGCTTGACATCCACCTTCTGCTCCTGCAAAAGTTGCATTCATTCCTATTATCATTCCTATTGCCGCTGCTGAAAACAATGCTTGTACCATTTCCTCGTCTGATTTTCCTAATGTTTCACCAGCTGTTAATATTGCTGCCGGAAGTATTCCACAAGAACCCGCTGTTGGACATGCTACTATTTTACCCATAGATGCATTAACCTCTGATGATGATAATGCCATAGCCATTGCTTTTACAGTAGTATTTCCCATTAAAGAATTTCCTTCTTTTAAATATCTTTGTAATTTAAAAGCATCTCCTCCAATAAGTCCACTTATTGAATGAACTTCCTTTTCTCTACCTTCCGTAGCGGCTTGTCTCATTACATCAAGAGTTTTTTGCATATGTACTAATAATTTCTCTTTTGATATGTTTTTACTTTCCATTTCACGTATTATAGCGTATTCACTTAGCTTTATATTATTTTCTGCACAAAGCTCTATTAATTCTTTACCTGATTTTGCCAACATACTATTCACCATCCTCTGCTGGATTCATAACTATTACTCTATTTATTCCAGCTATTTCTTTAATTTTTTCAACAACTTCATCTGATATTTTATTATCTACCTCAAATGTCATTGTTGCCCCTTTACCTTTTTGGCTTCTAACAAGTTTCATAAAGGCTATATTTATATCATTTTCATATAATATTTCTGAGACCTTAGCAACAGTTCCAGGAACATCTTCATGACAAGTTATTATTGTTGGATATACTCCTGTTAACTGAACTTGATTCCCATTTATTTCTTTTATCTCTATACATCCACCACCAATTGATGAACCCATAACTTCACATTCTTTTCCTGTTTTACATTTTATTAAGAACTTAACAGTATTAGGATGAACGTCTCCTAAGTCATGCTCTATAAATTCTATTTTCATTCCTTTTTCTTTAGCTATATCAATAGCATATCTTAATCTATCATCACTTGGCTCCATGCCTAGTATACCAGCTACTAAAGCTCTATCAGTTCCATGACCTGCATATGTTTTTCCAAATGAACCATGTAATAAAAACTTTACTTCTGATATATCATCTCCAGCAATAGTTCTTGCTATTTTTCCAAGCCTTGCCGCTCCTGCTGTGTGAGAAGATGATGGACCTACCATTATTGGCCCTAATACATCGAAAACTCCAAAATCTTTCATAATCAATTATCCTTTCTTAATTAAAATCCCCCATTAATCACAAAACGTTTTCACATTTAATGTTAATAATTTATTTTATTC
>NZ_WHJC01000227.1 GCF_009295725.1 Clostridium tarantellae | reverse complement strand
ATATTAATCTATTTATATTGGTATTTTTGTAGGAATAGTAGACTTGCTAGGTGATTGTGGTTCAATAGCAAATATATTCAAGTTAATAGATCCTATACATGGGCCATATTCCTTGTCTGGACCTGTAAATTTTAATGTATGTTTTCCTTTATACATAGATATCTCCCACCAATATACTTGTGCATTAGCTACTCTCCAATCTATAGTTCTTGGTAATACTTCCCCATCATTAAAATATTGATTATCAACTGCTATTTTTAAAGTCCTATCTTTATCCCCTGATAAATATAATATTCCTAAAAAATAAACAGCACTTTTTGTAACATCTACCGTAATTGTTGCAGTTCCTTTTTTTTCTCCTCCTAAAAATCCTACAAATTTAGTATTAACATCAATTTCTGCACTTCCTGCTAATGTTGCATTCATAAGAAAATAAGAGTCACCTGGAATTACTTGAGACGGAACTGTTGATGTTGAATTATTCAATGAAAACTTTCCCAAATCAGGAGAATGATTAACTCCATCACCATAAAATTTAATTGCATTATCACCTTGACTTAATCTAAGACTTGTTGTAAAAATACCATTATCAGATGGATCTACTAAATAAATTTTTCCTGTATTTATTCCATTAACATCTATTTTCAATGGTCTTGGAGCATTATCTGTATTTATATAATTTAATATCATATTATATTGGTCAGTAATTTGTACTCTTACAGTTACTGTAGAAGCTCCTTTTGTTGTTCCTCCAATGTTAATAGCATAAGTTCCAGACTGATTTAATCTTGCTCCTCCCTCAAAGTTTCCATTAGCCACACTATAAATACCTGATTCTAATTCAATATTTTTAACAATAGCAACCTGCCCAAAATCTGGAGCAAAATTTATTCCATTACCATGAAATCTAATAGAATTATTACCCCTATTTAAAGTTACAATTACAATAAATATTTTTGCATCATCTACATTAGAAGTATCAGTTACTGGTGGGTTAAAAATTTCTTTTAATTCTATATTGTTAATATCTAACTTAAAAGATCTATTTTCTTCTGAAAGATACTGTATTAATAATTTATATTCTGTTGTTACCTCCACATTTACTGTTATTGTTGCTGACCCTTCTCTAGGGCCTCCTATCCAAGAAACAAAATTATTTTCTAAATTTAATTGTGCTCCATCAGCCAGTACTCCATCAGATATATTATATGTTCCTTGAGGCAATACTGAAGAAAATGGAGATACTTTAAAAGTTATTCCTTCTGAATTAATTTGAAAAAACACTTTAGATAAATCGATATTTTTAAAGCTAGAAGCTAAATTTGAAGGTGCATCAATAACTGCTCCTTGTATTTTTAATCCATCTTCTTTCTCTAAATGACTAATTCTAAGATAATCTCCATAATTAAAAGATTCTCCATCTAAATCACGACTAAATTTATTTGCATTTTCTGTGCCCATAACAAACCCTTTTGCTTTCATTTTTCCATCTCTATCATATAAAACTACACTAAAATACATTGTATTAAGATATATATTAGCTAATTCACTTGTAGATTTACAAAGCAATGTATTATAATTTGTATCAAATTCTAAAGTAGCTATCAAATTACCACATAACCCAAAGAATTTGAATATATTACTTTCTAAAGAAGTAGTCTTAAACTTTAAAGAAACTGTACCTAAATTAGGAGCATAATTTAATCCATCCCCATGAAATTTGAGAGTATTTTTACCAAATTTTAATTTAACAGATAAAAGAAAAGTTTTAATATGAAGTGTTGTTAATCCTCCAGTATCAGGTAATTTATAAATAACTCCTGTAGTTATATTATTAACATCAATACTTAAGTTTCTATCTTCACTAGCTATATACTGAATAGCTAATTCATAAGAACCTGCTTGAGTAACATTTACTTCTATTGTAGAAGCTCCATCTTTTACCCCGCCTATAAAAGTTACAAAATTAGTAGAAATATCAATTTTAGCTCCATTTGTTAATGAGCCCTTAGCTATATTATAAACTGCTTCTACTTCATCGTTACTTGATATATTATTACTTGATTCATTTGAACCTGTAGGTATTGTAATTGTGTTAATAGATTTAATTGAAAATTTAACCAAATCAGGTGAATAATTTATCTCATCACCATAAAATTTAATTAAACTATTTCCTGCCTTTAATGATATAGGAATAGTAAAATTTTTTGCATCTGATATGGTCCATCCATTAGTAATTTCAGGTCTATAAACTTTACCAGTATTTTCTCCATTAATATCTATTTTTAAAGTTCTTACTTCAGCAGAAATATAAGTTAAAATCAAATTATAAATTCCACTTTCATTTACATTTACAGTTACTTTAACTGAACCTTTTTTAGTTCCTCCTAAAAATGTAACTATTTCTCCTGAATCATTTAATCTAGCCCCATCTGAAAGTGAACCTTCTGCTATATTATAAAAAGATGATGGAAATGGTACTGCCACTTTATCTATTTCAATTTTAAACAAATCTGGTCCATAGTTTATTCCATCTCCATGAAATTTAATTATATTATTTCCTAAATTTAGAGGAATAGTCACAGAAACTATAACAGTTTCTGGAGAAATAGCTTGCACATTATAAATACTTCCAGTATTTATACCATTAATATCTATTGTAAGAGGAGAATTATCTCCTTGTGCTGTTATATTCAAATTATATCTACCAGTTTTAGCTGCAACATAATTTATTAATACTGAACCATCAACCTCTCCACCTAGCCATCCAACCACTCCATCTTCTATAACTTTTGCTCCATTTATCAATATTCCTTCAGTTAAGTTTAAAGTAGTTGGTATTGTTATAGATTTAAGTCTCATCATTCCTAAACTTGGACCATAATCTTGTCCATTTCCATGAAATACTATTTCATTATTTCCTTCCATAAAAAATATTGGTACAGTAAAGGTTTTTGCATCACTAACATTCCCTCCTAATGTTTTTGGCAAAAAATAAATAGATCCCTTGTTACTTTCATTAATATCAATTTTTAATGGTCTATCAGTATCCGCTGAAATATATTGAAATTCTAAAGCATATAATCCCATATTATCAATATTTACATTTACAACAACCTTTCCATCACTTGGACCACCTATCCACACTACAAAATTTGTAGTATCTTCTACTTTTGCTCCTGAACTTAAAGTTCCTAAAGCTATATTATATTCATTATTTTCTGTTATAAATTTATTTGTTAATGAAAGAGTAATAGATTCTAAATCTGGGGAAATCCTTTCCCCATCTCCATGAAATTTAATTAAATTTTTTCCAGCATTTAAAGATAAAGGTACCGTAAATGTTTTTGCATTAGTAATATCTCCACCATAAGTTACTGGTGGATTATAAATTGTATTACTTTTAATATTATTTATATCTATACTTAAAAAACTACTTTCATTAGCTAAATATTTTATTGTCCCAATATAAGTTCCTTCCTTTTCTATATTTACAGTTATAGTAACACTTCCATCAATTGCTCCCCCTAACCATTCTACAAAATTATTATTTGAATTTACTTTAGCACCATTAGATAATATGCCTTCGCTTAAACTATAGTTTGTCTGGGATTCTGAACTAAATATTGAACTTATAGCATTATTTTGTTCATTAAAGGTGTTTAAAATAACAAATTCTGATTTATTAGATTTAATTAAGAATTTACCTTTTGGAACATTAGAAAAAATATAAATACCATTAGAATTAGTTACTGTAAATGCTAAAGGATTAAGAGATTTATTACTATTTATACTATAAAGAATAACGTTAGTATTAGGAATGATTTTATTGTTATTATCTGTTATTACCCCTGATATAATTCCTGTTGATGAATTTTCATTGAAATTCAATTTATTTATTGTAGAATTTATCTTTCCCATCTGTATATTTTCTTGAAATTGAGATGTAAAATATCCAAGAGCTGATATTGTAATATTATATAAACCTTCTTCTAATTCACTAAATATATATTCTCCTTCCTTATTGGTATAGGTTATTGCTCTTAATATTGCTAAATTATTATTTATTTTATGTAGTGTTACTACACATCCCATTAGTAATTTTTTTGTAGAAGAATTTATTGCTATACCCTTTATAATTCCTAAATTATATTTTGAATCATCTAATAAATTAAAATTTATCTCAGTAGTTTTTTCAGGTGAAAAATTCAAATCATATTTTTCTTGTTTTATTTGCATAAAAATCTCCTTCTTTTACCATAGTACTTATCCTTCATATTATTTCATATTATTCTATAGTTTTTTTTTGGATACTCTTCTAATAGTTTTATTGCTATTTTTTAATAAAAAAACACTGTTAATAAAATAAATTAATATTAATTTATTTTATTAACAGTACTTTGTTTTCTATATTTAAACATATTTTATTCTTCTTTATTATATTTTTTTCTTTGCAATACTAATATTATTACTATTGCAATAATAATAACTATTGTAGTTATTATACTAGCTTCTGGTCCAAATATTCCACCATTTATAATATTAACATCAATTATACCTGTTTTAAATAAACTTCCTCCTCCTACTATATCTCCACTAACAATAAATCCAAATATATTTCCTTGGCAAAAATTCCATGCAGCATGCAAAGCACAAACTCCCCATATACTTTCTTCATAAATAGCATATAAACAATCTAATATTCCAAATAAACTTAAATTAAAAATAGCAATAAAATTTACACCTTTTCCTGTTATATGAATAAGTCCAAAGTAAATAGATGTTAAAAGTATTGAAAATATAACTCCTTTTTTTACAGCTATAGATGGAAACATATATCCTCTAACCATAATCTCTTCTGATGCACCTAAGATTATCCAACTTATTAATACATATATATATGAAATTATGTCTGAAAAATTAGTGTTTATTTTATTAAAAGAAATTTTTCCGCATCCTAATGATACTATTGTTAAAGCTATAACTGATAACATTATAATTCCTATTAAAAATCCAATTAAATATTTTAAAAATATATTTTTATTTAAAGGTAAACCTAAAGTAAAAAAACTTCTTTTTTCTTTAAATTCAGCTATTAAATAATAAATTAATATAGCTCCACTAGTATATTGTAATAAATTAAACTGAAAAAAATCATTTAAATATTCTTCACTATACCCAATAGTAAAGGCTAAAAGTAATCCAACTACTATACCTGGAATTAAGCTTAGTAAAGGAGAAATTAATATAAATGGTATACTTGATAAAGTTCCCTTTTTTTCAGCTTCCATTGTCATTTTAAATAATCCTTTTTTTGTATCAAATATTTTCATTAGTCTTTCTTGCTACTAAAAATATTTTAGTAGTATTCTTCCCTTCTTAATTTTTAAATTTAAAATCTTTATTATAAAAATATTTTACAAAATTTATTATATCACTTTGCAAAATTCACTTTTAATAGTTAAATTATTTATATATTAAAGTAGACCTGTTTAAATATATTAAATATTTTAAAAATCAATATTAATATTAATAT
>NZ_WHJC01000226.1 GCF_009295725.1 Clostridium tarantellae | reverse complement strand
GTATTAATGTAAATCATATTTGTGGATTACAAATAAATATATTAGCATTTCAAATAATAAATATTATACCAGTATTTTTTATTTCTTATTTTGTATTACAAGAAAAAGATATTAAATTTCATAAAAATGTAATGATATTAATATTAGCAATTTTCTTTATAAATATTATTTTAAGTTTTAATGTTTTACTGAAAGATTCTAACGCTATAAGAATATTAGCAACAGCAAAAGGCAATGAATATTATAGTAGCTTAGGAGCTTCTGGATTTGATATTACGTATAGTTTAGTACTTATAATTCCTAGTTTAATTTATTTCATTTCAAAATGTAAATGGAGTTTAAAGATTATATTTTCTTTATTTCTTACAATAACATTAATATATATATATAAAAGTAGTTATACTATAGTCATAATTGCAACAATATTAAGTATTTGCATATATTTTTTCTTATCATTTAAAGGATTTTTAAGATATATATTTGTTTTATTAGGTCTCATATGTACTATGTGGTTGTTAAATCCTGAATTTATATATAATACTCTTACATTGTTATCAGAAAAAATAGGTGATATTAATATTTCTACTAGAATAAATGATATAGGTAATTTAATTAAGTTTAATGATAATACTGCACTATCATTAGATAGATTAAATCTATACAATAACTCAATTCAAGCATTCTTACAAAGTCCAATTTTAGGAGTTTTCTTTATAAATCCTAATTATGTTTTATCAGGACATTCTACTATATTAGATATTTTAGGGGGATTAGGCTTAGTAGGTTTTGTTCCATTTATTATGATTTTATATTATAGTTATAAATTTAGTATTAGATATATTAAAAATTCTTCTTATAAAAAATGTATAACCACAAGTTATATAGTATTTATCTTTATTTCTACTTTAAATCCCCAATTTGCAGCTTCTACTGTAATGTTTACTTTATTGATTACAGTTCCATTACTTTATAATTTAGTTAATGATAAAAATGTTAAAACTTCAATATAGATTATAAAAGAAATTTATAAATACATTAGGAGAAAAAAATGAATATTTTTAGAAACATTTTAGAAAAAAAAGATGCAATTTCAATAATTGGATTAGGATATGTAGGATTACCTTTAGCAGTATCTTTTGCAGAAAAAGTTAATGTTATTGGTTTTGATATTAACAAAGAAAAAATAAGTAAATATAGGCAAGGAGTAGATATTACTAATGAAGTAGGAAATAAAAAAATTAAAAATACTTCTGTAAAATTCACATATGATGAAGAAGAATTGAAAAACGCTAAATTTCATATAGTAGCAGTACCTACACCTATAAACTCAGATAATACTCCAGATTTATTACCAGTAATTAATGCTAGCAAAACAGTTGGAAGAAATTTAACTAAAGATTCTATAGTGGTATATGAGTCTACAGTTTATCCAGGAGTAACTGAAGATATTTGTATACCTATTTTAGAAACAGAATCTGGATTAAAGTGTGGAATAGATTTTAAAGTAGGATATTCACCTGAAAGAATAAATCCAGGTGACAAAATAAATAAATTAGAGACAATAGTGAAGATAGTTTCAGGAATGGATGAAGAAAGTCTTAATTTAATAGCTGAAATTTATAAATTAGTTATAAAAGCTGGAGTTTATAAAGCTGAAAGTATAAAAGTAGCAGAAGCAGCGAAGGTTATAGAAAATTCACAAAGAGATATAAACATTGCATTTATGAATGAGTTATCTATTGCTTTTCATAAAATGAATATAGATACAAATGATGTTATTAGAGCAGCTGCTACTAAATGGAACTTTCTTAAATTCTATCCAGGTTTGGTTGGAGGACATTGTATTGGGGTTGATCCATATTACTTCATATATAAAGCAGAACAGTTAGGATATCATTCACAAATAATATTATCTGGAAGAAAAATTAATGATGATATGCCTAGTTTTATAGTACAAGCTATAATAAAGAAGCTTATAGAAGCTAATAAAAAAGTTAAAGGATCAACTATTCTTATAATGGGAATAACTTTTAAAGAGAATTGTTCTGATATAAGAAATAGTAAAGTTATAAATATTATTGAACAACTTAAAGAGTATAATATAAATATAAAAGTTTACGATCCTATAGCTGATAAAGAAGAAGTTAAAAGGGAATATAATATAGAATTGATTGACTATAATGCAATTAATAATTTAGATGCTATTGTTTGCGCTGTTGCTCATAATGAATTTAAAAATATTAAAGTCAGTGAATTTAAAAAAAAGTATAAAGATGAAGATAGAGTTCTTATAGACATTAAAGGAATATTTGATAAAAATAAATTTAAAGAGTATGGTATGTATTATTGGAGTTTATAAAAATATATAATCTGAATTTAAAGTGCAATAAAAAAGTTATGAAATTAAATAATTCATAACTTTTTTATAATATACAACATAGTATAAAATAGAATTTTTATAATCTATAAAGTTAAAAAAATAGTAGGAGAAGATTTTATAATGAAAAAAAAACTAGCAATAATTCATCATTGTGGATTAGTTGGAGGTGCAGGCGTTAGTTTAATAGAGGTGATTAAAATGTTATCAGAAGAGTATGAAATAACAGTATATTGTCCCAACAATCCTAATGATATGATTGAATTATTTAAATCAAAAAATATTAAGTATAAAGAATATAATTTTTTAATTGGATCAATTCCTCATTATAGTGGAGGACCAAGTTTCATTAGTAGAACATTCTGGATTTCTATATTTAATATTTTCAAATATAAAAAATATTGGAGAAGAGAGATTAATAATTTGGATGCTGATATAGTTTTAGTAAACTCTATGATTCTTTGTTGGCTTGGTAGGTTAATAAAAAAAGAAAAAAAGAAGTCAATTTGTTTTGTAAGAGAAACTGTACCTAATAAACCAATTAAAATAATTTTTAAAAATATTAACAAATGTTTTAAAAATTACTTTGATAAAATATATTTTATTTCTAGATATGATAAAGAAAGTTTTTTTAATATTGAAGAAAAATCAGTTGTTATTAAAAATAATGTAAAAGACGAATTTTTTCAAGTGTTAGATAAAATAGAGTGTTGTAAAAAGTTAAATATAAAAAATAACAAATTCAATATATTATTTGTAGGTGGCATAAGTAAACTTAAGGGTACCCATGTTATTTTAGAAGCAATTAAATATTTACCTAAAGATATAAATTTAATCGTAGCTGGATATAATTTTTATAAAAAACAAATAAATATAAAAAATTCATATGAAAAATATATTTATGAATTATTAATGGATGAAAATATTAAAGATAAAGTGAAATTTATTGGAGTTCAAAAAGATATGATACCTGCATATTATGCTTGTGATATTTTAGTATTTCCATCAATAGAGCCTCATCAAGCAAGACCAGCTTTTGAAGCAGGAGCCTGTGGTAAGGCTGTAATACTATCTGATTTTATACAAATTCGTGATGAAGTAGAAAATTATAAAAATGGATTGCTTTTTAAAGCAAATAATAGTAAAGATTTAGCAGAGAAAATTAAGCTTTTATATGAGGATAGAGAACTATGCTCTAAATTAGGAGTAGCTAATAAAGCTTTGACTATAGAAAATCATTCAAGGAAGTCAGTAAAAACAATTCTTTTAAAAGAAACTAATAATTTATTCGAAGAAATATAATAGAGCTAAAAGGAGAAAATATGAATATTGGATTTGTTTCAGTATGGCAAGAAAGAGGAGCCTCGTATGTAACTAAAGCATATCTAGATATATTTTTAAAATATAATAATAATGTATATGTTTATTGTAGAGGTAATACTAGGTATGATGTAAGATGGAATCAAAAATATGTTACAAAAGGACTTATGTTAAATGGAACTAAGATTAATTGGAAACACTTTGAAAAGTGGATTAAAAAAAATAATTTAAATATTATTTTTTTTAATGAACAAAGAGAGTTAGCAGTTGTTAAAAAATTAAAAATGAGATTTGAAAACATTAAAATTGGATCGTATATAGATTATTATAAAGAAAATACTGTAAAAGATTTTATAATATTTGATTTTTTAATTTGTAATACTAAAAGACATTTTTCGGTATTTTCATGGCATCCTCAATGTTATTATGTGCCTTGGGGAACAGATATCAGCTTATTTAAACCTACTGATTATGAAAAGAGCGGGAAGATAAATTTTTTTCATTCAGCAGGTTTGTCAAATAGAAAAGGAACAAATATTTTATATAAGGCTTTTATAGAGGGAGGCTTATATAAAAAAAGTAATTTGATAATACACACTCAGCACCCTATAGAAAAAAGTGGAATTTCGAAAGAAGAAGCTAAAAAATATAATATAAAAATTATAGAAAAAACTATAACAGCACCTGGGTTATATTCAAATTATGATGTATATGTATATCCTACAATGTTAGATGGGTTAGGCTTAACAATTTATGAAGCATTAGCTTGTGGTTTGCCAGTTATTACTTCTAATGAACCACCTATGAATGAAATTATAAATAATAATATTGGAAAATTAGTAGATATAAAAATTAAAAGATGTCGATATGATGCATATTATTGGCCTATTGTAGAATGTGATGAAAAATCTTTAATAGAAAAAATGAATTATTATATTGATAATATAGAGTTTTCAAATGATTTTAAAAATAATGCTCGTAAGTATGCAATTGAAAATTTAAATTGGGAAGATAGACAAACTAGCATATATTCAATTTTCATAAAATGTAAAAGATTAAATACTGTTATTGAAAATAAAAATACTATATTAAAATTAATTTTATATAAAATAGTATATATTATACCTGATTATTTTTTAGACAAGTTTAATAGGTTATATGGATGGATGAAAAGTAAATAGGGAATGCTAAGAAACTATAGAACTCTTACAATTACAGGTATTTGCTATGATTTAAATTCAATTAAGTGCAAGGGTTTTGAACAAAACTATTTAAAAGCCTTGCACTTATAAAATAACTTTTATTAAAAATAAGGAATAAAATCAAGTGTTTTTAGGTAAAAATAACTTAAGTTTTATAAAAATTAATGAATTCCTTATTAAAATAGGCAAGTTTTTATTAATTAATTAATTTATATAGAGGGTTTTTGAACAGCACTAAATAAATTAATAGTAATATTTTGTGCTTATAAGATTATAAATGCAATTTAATAAAATATTACTGGAGTTGATTACAATGAAATTAATTAAAAAGTTTTTGGAGTTTGCTATTGGTAATATCGTAGTATTAATTTTAGGATTAGTATCATCACCTTTAATAACTAGATTAATAAATCCTATAGAGATGGGGAAAATAGGTATAATAAATACTTTAGTTAATCTACTTATATTGATAGCTTTAATAGGATTAGATCAAGCTTATATAAGATATTATTACGATGAGTTGAAAGAGAATAGAACACAGCTATTGAAAATATGTATAAAAACTCCTTTTATTATAAGTATGATTTTATCAATCTTTATTATTATTTTTTACAAATTAATATCTAATTATATAATAGGAG
>NZ_WHJC01000225.1 GCF_009295725.1 Clostridium tarantellae | reverse complement strand
CCACTATAGAAGATATAATAGCTATTATAAAAATAATTTTGAGCAATAAAATAAATTCAGGATATATTAATTTTTCAAATTTAATACTTTTTCCTATAATATATCTATAAACTCCCATTTTAGTTTTACATAAATATTCTAATAATATAGGCATTATTAGAAATAATATAATTATTAAATTTATAATAATATTTAAGTTTTTTTTTAAAACTCTCATTATATTGGTGCACCTACTTCTATGGGGTTCTTAGGATCATTTATCCATTCATACCATCCTCCATCATATAATGAAACATTCTTTATACCCATAGTTTCTGCAAACCATACTACTTCAGCTGCTCTCCATCCTGTTCCACAATAAAAAGCTAACCTCTTCTCAGGTAATATTCCCTGTTCTTTCCACATGTTTATTATATCTTTTGCATTTTTCATAGTATTATCTACATTTCTATAATTATCAAGATTTTGAATGTTTGTGCCTGCTTTTCCCCACAAAGATTTTGGAGGTCTTCCTGCTATATCTATATCTTTATATCCTGGTGTCTTTCCTATGTATTCATCCCATGTTCTTATATCTACTAAAGAACTATTTTTTTCATCATTTAAAATTTTCTTAGCTTCATCTATATCTATAATAAAGTCTTTATTAACAGGAACTTTTGCACCAAAAGATTCTACTGGAACTTTATCATTTTTATTAGTTTCTACCTCATATCCTTCATTAATCCAAGAATTATATCCTCCATTAAGAACTCTTATATCTTTTACTCCCATATATTTTAATATAGTTGCTGCTCTATAGGATGGCATTGGATTTTGTCCATATAATATAATTGTAGTATCCACAGTTATACCATAATCTTTTGCCATTTTTTCTAAATCTTCATCAGATTTTCTATTCCATATAGGTGGAAATTCAAAATCATCAGTATTCATATGTATAGCTCCTGGAATATGTCCTTTATTATATTCTGGTGAATCCTCTCCCCAACTTACCTCTATAACTTTATATTTATCATTATTATAAGTTTTTGGCTTCTTACCAGTTATAACCTCATTTATCCACCAAGCTGGAACTATTTTTTCATAGTTTTTATAACTTTTCATGGAAATAGACTTATCCTTTAATGCTTCATTTAAATTATAACTATATAAATTTTTATATCCTTTTTTATCCAAATAAGCAGCTACCTTCTTTGTGTTATTTAAATCAGTATCATATAAAATTATATTTTTATTTTTTTCTAATCCTTTTTCTTTAAGAGCTTTTTCTAATCTTTCTTCTTTATTATCTCCTTTAGCTATTAACCAATTAACTGAAAAATCTGTAGCTCCCTCTATATGTCCTCCTGTATTTTCATTCTTTGACCATCCATTAAATTCATCATTACTTCTAGTATCAACAATTAACCAATTACTTTTACCTAAATTTCTCTTTAGTTCATCTGTAGTTATAATTTTTGTTTCTATACTATCTAAATTATCTAATGTATTTTTAGATTTGCTTGTACATCCAGTAAGTATAAACATAGAAACCAAGATTACTCCTAACTTTTTCTTTAATTTCATATTTTTATATAACTCCTTTTGTATATTTAGTTGTTAAATTACTAAAATCACTAAAATTACTTTAGTAATTTTAATTCAGTACTATTTCTTAATAGTACTGAATTAGAGTATCATATAATAAAATTTATGTCTATAAAGTTAATTATTTAATACAAAAAGAAGAGTATCATTTGTTGAAATTGATACTCTTCTAAAAAACTATTTAGTATTATTAATAATACAAATAATTCATTCTTTTATTTAGTTGTTCTTACATTTATAGCAACTGGTCTTCCAACCTTACCATCAGCTGACTTTGCAACTATTTTAAAGTTATAAAGTTTATTAGAATCTAATTGAGTAGCAGTATATTCTAATATTTCACTAGCATTAACTGTACTAACTTCTACTCCATCTTTATAAATTACATATTCTGATGCTGGTATTCCACCCTTTGCAGCTTCCCATACTAATTTAACAGAATTATTTGTTTTTTCTTCAGCTTTAAAGCTACTAACTTTTTCAACTCTTCCATTTATTTCATCTGGTATTGATTTATCTTCTGTTGTAATAATTTCATATATTTTTGGAGTTGGTTTTGTTTCATCAAATGCAATTTTTACTTCAACTATTTTTTTCCCAACTGCTAACTCTTTAAATTGTTCATCAAGTTTTCCAATTTCAGTCCAATTTCCTTGTGTATCTTTAACACTTATTGTAGCATCAGATATATTATTAGCATCTTGTAAGAAAGTTAATTTTCCTACTTTTGTCACCCTAGTCATTTGATAAATTAATTCATCTCCTTGTGAAACTGATTCTGGATTATATGCTGTTGATAAATTACCATCATATAAAGCTTTTGTATTACCCTCTGGAGTACCTGTAACTAAGTCTACAATACCATCCCCACTATTATCAACTGTTTTATTAAATTCAATTTCATATAACTGAACCCAACATCCATAATTGTGACCATTAGATTGTATTCTAATATATCTTGCCATTTGTCCATTAGCATTATCTATTGCAACTAGCTTTCCATCCTGAGAAGTATACTTTAACTCCCCTAATGAAGTCCAATTAACACCATCTTCAGAAATTGCAAACTCTGAATGTCTCATAAAATCATTTGCACCAAAATAAGCTTTTAAATCAAATAAAGGAATTGTATTTCCAAGATCAACTTCAATATAATGTCCAGCATCAGAAGGTTTATCAGACCAATATTTAGTATCTAAATCTCCGTCTAAAGCTTTATCTATAGTATAATCCTGATAAGCTCCTATATTTTCTTTTATTGTTGGCTCTGCTTTATAAACCGGTAATACTTTAAATTCTTCTATATCAATAGTTTTTGAATTATTAGAAGTATTTAAAATTCTAACAAATGTAGCTGCTGAAGGTTTAGTAACCTTTAATATTCCCTCTTCTATACTACTTTCAACAGTGTTCCATTCAAGTCCATTCAAAGAATATTGAACTTCTAATCCTTCATATGAATTAGCTTTTAGTTCAACTCCTCCTACATTCATTGCTTTTGGAAGGGCTATACCTAAATATTCTCCTTTATTAAAAGTTAAATTAGTAAGATTTTTAATTGAATATTTACCTTCTTCAACTATTATATCTGCTTCTGGAACATTTTTAATATTACTTAAAAGTTCAGCTTTTATATCACCTGCTAAAGTTTTTGATATTATATCTTCTGCTGCTCCTATAGCTTCATTGACCATTGGTTTAATTCTTTTTGAACCAACTGAAACAATGTATTCTTTAATAACAGTTTGTCCACCTTCATCTTCTGGTCTTGCAATTTTAAATGTATCCATTAATTCAATATTTTCTTTAGCCATTGAATTTTCATTCATCCAATTTACTATATTTCCTTCTTCAGCAGCAATTACACCTTTCATTGAAGCAATTCCTGCTTCAGCAAGGGCTTTATATGAACCTAAGAATAATTCTAACTCTTTAAGTAAATTTTCATTAGTAACTTTAGTAGTTATTGCATGATAATCTGAAAGCATTATTTCAAATTCTTTTAATAACTCAGTAGCTGCTGGTGTTAATGGTTCATTTGCCACTCTAGCATTTTTAAAAGCTTCTATTTTATCTGTTAAATACCATGATTCATCATATTCAAAAGGACCACTTGCACCACCATCATCTTTTAAATAACAAGTATTCGCTACAAATCTCATAAATTCTTCTTTTACTTGTGGAACAAACTTTTCAATAGAAGTTTCCCAACTTTCCATATAATTAAATGAATCTGTGTTCCATGTATAATCAGCTATACTGTATAATGCAACCTTTGAAGCCTCTGCTTGATTCATTGGATTTGAGAAAAATCCACTTACATTATCTAAATCTGGATTTAAGTTGTGTAAAGGAGCCATTAATATTCTACTATCACAATAATCATTAACTGGATAATTCCACCAAACTGCTACATCCTTATCTACACCTGTTTGTTGCTTTGGCCATTCAAAAACTTCTTTTGAAACATTAGACATAGTAGCATGTCCAGTCCACATAACTTGAATATCTTCATTTAAAGTTTGCATAAATGGTTTGAAATATCTTTCCATATTTGGTCCCCAAGCTGAATTATATCTAGCAGAAATAACTATCATTGGAGCTACATCACCTTTAGCTTTAACAAACTCTCTATCTATTCTATTAATCCATTCAGCTTGTTTTTTTCCATTAACCCAGTCATCTGTATCATCAAATAATACTCCAAATTGACGAACTCCTAAATCATATAACTGCTCAAATTTATTAATAACAGCATCAAAATCGGCTTCTGTAAATTGAAGAGTAGCACCAGGATGTATTGTCCAGCAGAAATTAAAATTATTTTCCTTACCAGTTTGTGCAAGTTCAGCAATTTGAGTTGCTTCCTTTTCAGGATATAACTCTTTCCAATCTTTTCTATGATATGGATCATCCTTAGGAGCATAAATATACGTATTCATTTTAAACTCACTAGTATCCTTCATAAGACTCTTTCTATCTTCATGACTCCATGGATAACCATAAAATCCTTCAATAAATCCTCTAAACTCTATTTCAGGATAATCTGTAACAACAACCTCAGCAATTTTTTTACCCTCTGCAGCTTGTTCAAGTATTTGACCTAAAGTTAAAACTCCATAATAAGCACCATCTTTATCAGCTCCTACTATAGAGATATTACCATTTTCATTATTATCATCTGTTATTTCTAAAAGATATCCTTCTTTTTTATTTAAAGCATCAATCTCTTCAATAGATGCTTTAGTACAATCATTACAATGTTCCTTGTTAGATGTTATGATTAAATTAGCTTTATCTTCAACAATCTCTTGTGATATAGTAAATGGAATACTGTTTTCATTTAAAATTTCTTGAAGTTTAGTAATTGTAGCATCCTCTTGATCTCCATGAACAACAACATTTACTTCTCCATTTAAAACTATACCTAAATCTGAAATATAATCTAAAGTTTGTGGAACTGGGTAAATATTCAATTCAGAATTTTTTACCGTTTTAGCTTTATTTTCTGAATCATTTTTATTTACTGTAGAATTTACTTGAGCTAAAGAATTTACTGTAGATGACATTGTTACTGCAACAACACATGTAGTTGCAATTGCACCTTTTAATACTTTAAATGATTTTACTTTGCGTGCCATTTTAACTCCCCCCATTGTTTAATTAATTAAATTACACTATCTATCCAAATCCTTTTTTGTAATAAATTTACAATATATATGATATCAAACTTTCTTAATTATGTAAACATTTTAATGTAAAATTAAGTTTAATTTGTCATATTTTTATAATTATTAATATAATATGTAATTTCATATATTATTAAGCGAAAATTTAATACTCATAATAACAATTTATTTCCTATTAAAAACACTTATATTAGTATAATAAAAATTCATTATTAAAAAACAGAATATAAAACTATAATTTAAAAAATGGTGAAATTAATGGTACAAATATGAAT
>NZ_WHJC01000224.1 GCF_009295725.1 Clostridium tarantellae | reverse complement strand
ATCCAAGAGTAGCTAATCCAAGCATTGGCCCATAACTATTAGTAGTACTATAGAATTTTATTGTATTATATCCTACATTTAAATAAACTTTAGTACTAGTAAGAGCTAATTGATTAAAATCAGTTTTTTGAACTAAATATAATAATCCTGTAGGTCTTCCATTAACTTCATAAAGAATATAGCTTTCTTTATACAAACTTGAATATTGTGTTCTTAATAAATAATTTCCCGCACTATTAACATATACATTTATAGTACATGAACCTTCATAAGGACCACCTATATTTTTTACAAGACCTGTACTATAATCTACTGTAGCACCGCCTAAAAAATAACCTTTAGATAAAGGATAGCTTCCTATAGCATATTCATTATTACTAAAATAAGGTGTTACAGAATTTATAATTGATTCACTAATTGGTGTTATTGTAAACTCACCTAAATCAGGTGCATTATCAATACCATTTCCATGGAATTTTATAATATTATCTCCTTCATTTAAGTTTACTTTTATATTAAATACTTCTGCATCTTCCACAGTATAATTCACAGTCATTGGTAATGTATAAACACCTATATTTATTCCATTAACATCAATCTTTAAAGATTTGTCATCATTCTTACAGATATAAGATATTTCTAAGGAATGTCTTCCAGAATTAATTGCATTTACAATTACTGTACTAGAACCATCCTTTAATCCTCCTACATTAGTCAAAAATTCTGTACTTGAATCTTTTATAGCACCATTTTCTAAAATTCCATTAGCTATATTATATTCAGTTAATGGAATTTCTACACTTGGTGAAATGGTAAAAGTTCCTATATTAGGAGCATAATTTACTCCATCTCCATTAAATTTAATAGTATTTTCTCCAGATTTTAAATTGATAAGAACATTAAAAGTTAAGGCATCTTCTATATCCTTTCCTGGTGTTCTAGATGGAAAATAAATTTCTTCTATATGAATATTATTAATATCAATATTTAAAGGTCTCTCAGTATCAGGTGCTATATATTTAAAAGATAAGATATATAAACCAGCACCAATAACATTTACAGGAACAGATACAGAGCCATCTTCTAATCCACCAAGCAATCTTACAAAATTTGTTTCTTCATTTATCGTTGCTCCATTTTCTAAAACTCCCTTACTAGCATCATAATTTAAAATATTTATATTGTTTGAATCACTTATTATAAGTCTACCTATAATAGGAGCCATATTAATTCCATCACCATGAATTTTAATTTTATTTACATTCATATTTAATGGAATAGTTATATTAAATATTTTAGCAAAAGATAAGGTTCTTCCAAAGGTTCTTGGTAATGTGTAACCTTCCTTAGAATCAAATCCATTTACTTCTATTTTAATAGTTTTGTTTTCATTAGGACTAATATATTCAATTGCTAAATTATAAATAGTAGAATTATTTACCCTTGGATAAATAGTAATAGAACCATCTAGACTTCCTCCTATATTTTCTACAAAGCCAGTTGCTAACTGTAATTTAGCACCATTTTCTAATAAACCATCTTTAGCATTGTATGTGCCTTCTGGTAAAATTGTAGAAGGTAAACTCTTTTTACTTATTTTTAATAGTCGTAATTTTGGTCCATAGTCAAATCCATTGCCGTGAAACTTTAATGTATTTTCTCCTCTGTTTAAAATAATTTGAAAAATAAAATTTTTATCTGGAGCTGATACCCAAGAAGAAGTCATCGGTAATATATAATCTATATTATCATTTATTCCATTTACATCAACCATCATAGATCTATTAGTATCATTTGCTTCATATTCTACATCTATATCATATAAAGATTCTTCTTCTACATTTACTTTTATAGTAACAGAACCATCCTCTGGTCCTCCTAAATAATCTACAATATTATTATCCTCATCAATTTTAGCACCATTTTCTAATAATCCTAAAGTTAAATCATAAGTTCCTTCAGGAAGAGTAGTTGGATCTGGTATCTTTAAAGTTAATATAAAATCACCTAAATTTGGAGCATAATCTATACCATTTCCATGAAATTTAATTAAATTTTTACCTTCTTCCAATTTTAAATCTGTACTAAACTTACCTGTTTCTGGTTCTAATATATTATATACAGTTCCACTATCAATTCCATTTACTTCTACTCTCAAAGGACCAGTACTATTTTTATAATCTACAGTTAAAATATATAATCCTCCTTGCTCTACATTAACTTCAACAATAGATGAACCATCTATTGGACCTCCTAATTGTTCTGCAATATTATAGTCTATATTTAATATGGCTCCATCATTTAATTCTCCTAAACCTACATTATATACTCCATTAATTAAATCAAGATGCAAATCAGTCTTTATCTCTAGAGTAAAAGAACCTAAACTTGGAGCTGGACTAACTCCATCACCATGAAATGTAATAATATTTCTTCCGTTTCTTAAATTTAAAAATATATCAAAAACAGCTACATTCTCAAGTTCCATCCCAGTAGTTTTAGGAATATTATAAAAATTACCTACATTAAAACCATTTAAATCTACAGATAAAGCTTGATTATCTTTAATTCCTAAATATTTAACATGTAAAATATATATACCATATTCACTAGTATTAATACTTATAGTGACAGCTCCATTATTTCTACCACCTAAATTTTCTACAAATTCAGTTTTTGAATTTACATTAGCTCCATTTAAAAGAATACCTTCTGATAAATTAGAGGTTAAAGGGGGAATATCTATAGCTAATTCACCTAAATCAGGAGTAGCATCTGTACCATTTCCATGAAATTTAATAGTATTAATTCCTCCATTTAAATTAATAGGAACAGTAAAGGTTAGTGCATCATAAACATTTTCACTTTTAGTTGGAGGTAGTGTATAAATAATTTTTGAATCTACTCCATTAATATCAATTTTTAAATATTTATTATTAGTAGCACTTAAATATTGAAGTACTAAATTATAAATTCCACTATTTTTTACACTAATATTAATGGTTACAAATTCATCATTTATTCCACCTAAGGAAGTAACAAATTTATTATTAGGATTTATTTTAGCTCCTGATGAAATATTTGCTGAATTTAAATTATAACTTAGTATTTCCTCAAGGTCTTCTAAAGGATGTTCAATAATTTTTGATGCTTTTTTAACTACTATTCTTCCTAAATTAGGTGCTAAAGTTTCACCATCTCCATGAAATTTAATAATATTTTTTCCATTATTTAAATTCTCTTGTATAACTAAAGTTTTAGAATCATTAATATCCCATCCTGGAGTAATTGCTATTCCATCATAAATTTCTTTATTTTTTTCATTGATGTCAATAGCTAATATTCTATTAATATCTGCTGATAAATATTCAATTACCAAATTATATAATCCTGATGAATCTAAATTTATTTCTAAGGTTACAGAAGCATCATTTTCTCCTCCTAAATCTTCAACAAATCTAAGCTTTTTATTTATTTTAGCTCCATTTTCTAAAGTACCATTAACTGCTTCATAGGTTCCTAATGGTAAGAAATTGATAGAATCTAATGAAAAGTCAGGTTCTATAGGATTAGGTGGTGGTGGAATAGTTACTGGATTTGGTGATGGATTTGGAATTGTTACTGGATTGGTTGGTACTTCTGGTTCATTATTATTAATATCTACTTCCTCTGATTGATTAGATTTAATTATATAATGTCCTTTTTTAACATTAATAAAGGTATAAAAACCTGAAGGATTGGTTTTAGTATATGCTAATGGAATAAGTTTATTATTTTCATCAATTTCATATAAAACCACATCAGCATTAGGAATAATTTTATTTGAATCATTTGTAATTATTCCAGATATAACACCTTTAGATGCATTAGGATCATTATTTAAATTCAAATTTAAAGATGAAATATTGTTTTTTGTAACTATGGTTTCAATTTGTGTTGATACATATCCTAATTTAGAAATTGTAATAAAATATTTGCCTTCATCTAATTGAGAAAATATAAAATTTCCATTTAAATCTGTAAATGTTAATGATTTTAAAATATTATTATTACCTACAACACTATATAAAAATATTACGGCACCAAAAACTTCTATAAAGTTTGAATCTAACAATGTTCCATTTATAACTCCTAAATTCACATTAGGACTATCATATAATGTAAAATCTATCATTTTTCTTGAGGCATTTGTTAGGGTAAAGGGCTGTGATGTACTTAATAATTTTCCATTAGCAATTGCAGACACAGTATATATGTCACTATAAAGAACATGACTTATTATATATTTACCCTGATCATCTGTTGTAACTCTATATAATTGTTGTAAATCCTTTCCTAGTAACTTTACTATAGCCCCTTTAATAGGATTATTATTACTATCTACTACAGAACCTACTACTAATGTACCTAAAAGTTCATTAGTACTATCTGCCTCTAGTGTTATATCTACTTTTAAATCTAAATTTTTTTCTTTAACTTCTATAAATGAAGATTTGCTTAAATTATATTTATCACTTCTTATTTGCATATAAAAATCTCCTTACATAATATTTATAAAAAATCTCTATTTATTAATAAATCCTTTAACTAGTAACTAATTTTACATTTAAAGTATCTAAAACTGTAGAAATTGGTGTGAAAATAGTTCCATAAGGACCTCCTGCAAATAATAATCCTACAGCTTTATTTTCTCTATTTAAAAGTAAACTTCCTGAATCTCCACCAGCTCCCATAACAGTTGTGGTAAAAGCATTTTTAAACACAGCTAAACCATCTCTATAAGGAATTGAAACAATGGTATTAATTGAAGTTATTGTACCTTGAGTATATCCAGTTGTTCTACCACTTTTGTGTACAAAATCTCCTAATTTAGGTTCTGCAACTCCTGTAGGATATCCAATAAATTCAACATATGCAGCATGATAAATATTAGGCAAAAGTTTAGCAAGGGCACAATCAACATAATTATAAATTCCATCATTTACATTATTACAAAAATTCAACACTACAAATCTATCTAAAACTGCAATTACATCATTAAAAGAGTTACCAAAATCATCTCCTCCAGGTTGCATTATAGCTCTACCTATTTCTTTACTATTTACATCTGCTAAAACATGATTATTACTTAAAATATATTTGCCATATTTGTCATACACTAAACAACCAGCTGTTCCAGAATAAGGCACATAAGTTGGTGAAATAGAATATCCAAGCTTTAAAGGTCTAACTCTAGTAACTAATGAATTTAAAGGGTTTAGTCCTCCTATTTCTATAACATCTGTTTTAACTCCTAAATAAGTTTTAGGAATTACATTTGAAGAGTCTAAATCTTTTGCAGCACATTTTTTTGTAACTAAAACATGTAAAGAAGGTTCACCAGTATTAATATTATTAGTAACTTTTTCACCAATACCTACCCCAATAACATTTTTCTTGTTTAAAAAAAACATATGATTACTTTCATTAATTGTACGAAGTTTATTTTCTATTAAAGGGTTCATGCAAAAATTTCCTCCTATAAAAATACATTTAATATATTTTACGGAATTTAATCAATATGTTTACAAAAATAAGGATAATTT
>NZ_WHJC01000223.1 GCF_009295725.1 Clostridium tarantellae | reverse complement strand
TATAAATGTATCTACATATACCAATAGTTTCATGTATTTTAGTTGTCTGTTTTTTTGTAGGTTTCACCTCTATTTTGTATGCTTTTAGCAATTTCTTCATCCTCCTCTATCTTCTTTTTATACTTTCCTAATCCATAAATTCGGCAACTAAAAACATGAAGTATGGAAATTATATCTTGGATTAATTCATTCCATTTTTTTCTATTATAATTTAATCCACTTCCTATATCTTCAATTGTTTCATTTACAATAATTCATTTAGAAAATATAAAATTCAGAAGAAATGCTATTTGATTTTTCAAATCATCTTTCTGATTGTTTGTTGAAACTCTAGTATAAATTACAATTTTTTTATTATCATTAGAATTTACCCCTTTATACTCTAAGTATTGACATAAGTGTAATATCTTCTACCCATAGGTGTTCTTTTAGCTATTAATATCTTATCTCTATCCCACCTTTGAAGAGTTTTTACTGATACGTTTAATAATTCAGCAAAATCCTTTGGTTTATAGTTTGTTATGTGTTTATTTATCAACATCACCTCTTAGGTATATATTGACACATTTATCTACCTTTTTGTTAGCTATTTTCATTCTCCTTTTTTGCAAATATTTATTTAAAATAGCTAATAAATCCTTGTTATTTTCTCTCCTAAGGTATTAACACTTAAATAATTAAAAATTTGTTATATACTTTTATTGTTAATTTAATGGTTTTTGGATTATAAGTAACTATTTTAAGATTATTTTTATAAAACTTATAATCTTAATCTAATAGTATCAAGATAATTTATATTAAGTTATTTGTCAATAATTTAATTTATTATAAATAATAAAGGCTTATATTAAAATTATATATTTTCTATTTAAATACTAAACAATAAAAAATGCTGCTGCAATTATTCCATAAACCGCCAATAATTGAACACCTTCTAACCAATTAGATTCCCCATCATTAGAAACCTTATTAGCAATAAATATTGCTGCAATTAATGCTACTAATTCAAATGGACTAAATATTATGCTCATAGGTTCAAAAATTAAACTTAAAAATATAAGAACTGGTGCTACAAATAATATTATTTGTAGACTTGATCCTATAGCAATTTCAACTGCTACATCCATTTTATTCTTTAAAGCCATCATAATAGCTGTACTATGCTCTGCTGCATTTCCTATTATAGGTATTAATATTATTCCTACAAAAAATTCACTTAATCCTAAACTTTTTGTTAATCCTTCAACACCATCTACTAAAAATTCGCTTTCTATAGCTATTAAAATAGTTGCAATTATAAGTATTAAAATTGATTTTTTTAAAGACCATTTAGGTTGTCCTTCTTCTTTACTAACAGATTCTACATTTTTATTAGTGAAGAAAGAAAAAATTAAACTTAATATGTATATTATAAACATTATTATTGCAACTACTAAACTTAAGCCTTCATATCTAGTATTAAGTAAAGTTTTGTCTACAGTATGAGTGAATATTGCTGGTATACAAAGACCTATAACTGCAAATAATAACATGCTAGATGAGATTTCTATCACATCTTTATTAAATTTTTGAGTTTTATATTTTAATCCTCCAGCTAACATACTACCACCTAAAACTAAAAGAATATTTCCAATGACAGAACCAGAAATAGAGGCTTTGACTACATCAAATAAACCTGCTTTAAGTGCAAAAAAAGATATTATAAGTTCTGTAGCATTTCCAAAAGTAGCATTTAAAAATCCTCCTACCTTAGGACCTGAATAAAAAGAAAGTTCCTCTGTTCCTTTACCTAAAAGTCCTGCTAAAGGTATTATTGCTAAAGCTGATAATAAAAACATTACTGTTTGTGACATTCCCATAAATTTAGCTATAATACTTATAGGAATAAACATTAACATATACTTTAATATTTTCATCTTTCGTTCACTTCCATTCTTTATATAATTTAAATCTATTAAATTAACCTTTTTTATCCTTATAGTAGCTAAAATAAATTGTTAAAGCACTTATTACTAAAACAGTTACAGCTACCGTAATTTTAGAATTAATTAAAGTTTTTATACCAGTAACCCATTCGTAGGCATTTCCATAAACTACTGGATTTGTAATATCTTTTAAATTAAAAATTTTAGGAAAAAAATATATTCCTAAAAAACTAAACATTAAAAATATTAATGGTGCTACTTTGTTTTTAAATAAACTAGAAGTAAAAATACCTATTCCATTAAAGAATAAAGCTATAACAAAATTTATTATAGAAATTTCAATTAATACCCCAAATATAGGCTTCATACTTGTATAATTTATTATAAATTTTTCCATCACAGCAGTAAATAGAGTGTTTTTAAACATTGGTACTGGATAGTTCACATCTCTATTTATTTTTTCTATACTACTTATCTCAATATTATGTTTCATTAATAAATTTATTATTTTGCTAACACTATCCTCATTAACAATAATACTTTTATCTTTTATTTCAATATAACAACTAAAATTTAATTTTGAAGGAATAAAATCTTCTTTTAATATTATAATATACTTATTATTACTTATATCTTTTTTGTCTAAAGAATAGATTATTTCTCCTTTATCCATAAATAAAAATCTATGGCATACCTCCTCTAAATAAGCTAAAGTATGAGAGGAGATAAGTATACACATTCCTTTTTATTTACATTTATTCAATATTTTAATGAGTCTAAAAATACTCTTTTGATCTAATCCATTTGTTGGTTCATCTAATATTAAAACACTTTTAGTTGACAATATAGCTATGGCTATGGCTAATCTCTGCTTCATTCCTAAAGAATATGTAGAAGTTCTCTTATTTAAATTTTTTCCTATATCAATAAATTCTATAAGCTCATTAATTGCTTCTTCCGATACTCCTCTTATGTCTCTTATAAGCTTTAAATGTTCATATCCTGTTAACTCTGGATAAAAACCTGCTATTTCTATAACTGATGAGGTATTTTCTAATAAATACTCTCTATTTTTATAAATATCCTTTCCATCAATTAAAATTTCACCTGAATTTATTTTTATAAAAGTCATAATGGATTTCATTACGGTAGATTTTCCTACATCATTATTGCCAACTAATCCAACTATTTCTCCTTTATTAATATTAAAAGAACTATTTTTTAGTACCTCTACCTTACCATATTTCTTAACTACATTTTTTACTTCAATCATATTATCACTCCATCATATTTGTAATGGTATATGCTATGCCCTAGTTCTGCAAAAGTAACCTTAAAGAAAATTTTGTTAATCTTGTACATAATACTTATCAAGTATAAAATAAATTTAATGGAGGGATAAAGATATGAATATACAGTTAAGAAATTATCAAATAGAAAGTATAGATAGAATTATGAATATGAAAATAGGAGAAAGGAAAGTTTTATCTTTACCTACTGGACTTGGAAAAACTATTGTAATGGCTGCACTAGCAAAGGAAAATATAGAAAGTAGAATTCTTATTGTAGTACCTTCAACAGAATTGCGTGAACAAACTATTGAAAAATTACAACTTATTTGTGGAAATGATGTAAGTGTAGGTAGTGTGCAAGGAAAGATTAATCAGTATGATAAAAATATTATAGTAGCTACTAGACAAAGTTTAACAAATGCAAAATCAACCAGAATGGATACTTTAAATGAATATGGAAATTTCGAGTACATACTACTTGATGAGTGCCACCAAGCTATTTCACAAATTAAAACAATAGTTAGTACTATAGGAGCTAAGAGCAAGATAATAGGGTTTACTGCTACACCTTTTAATAAAGATATGATAAAGATTTTTAATGGTTTTGTTTATGAAAAACCTCTTTTAGATTCAATACTAGAAGGATATTTATGCGAACCTAGATGTTATAGGATTGAAACAACAACGGATATATCACAAGTAAAGAGTGTTGGTGGGGAGTTCATACAGTCACAATTGGCAAGAACAATTAATAATACAGCTAGGAATGAAGTTGTTATAAAAGCTTATCTTGAAAGTGCAACAGATAGAAAACATACGTTAGTGTTTGCAGCTAGTATAGATCATGCTAATTCACTTGCTGAATGTTTTAATAAAAATGGTATTTTTGCAAAAAGTATTGATAGTACATTAGATGAGAATGAGAGAAAAGAGACACTTAAGGAGTTTGAATCAGGTAATATTAAAGTATTGGTTAATGTAGGAATATTAACAACTGGATATGATTTTCCTGCAACTGACTGTATTGTAATGGCTAGACCTACTAAGAGTAAAATGTTGTATACTCAATGTGTTGGTAGAGGATTAAGATTACATGAAAATAAGGAAGATTTACTTCTTATAGATATTGTGGATGTAACAAGTAAATTTGCCTTATGGGAGGCTAATAATATTTTTAAAACTAAGTTCAGGAATGGTGAAAGATTAAAGGAAAATATTGATAGAATTAAAAATGAAGCTGAAGAAGAAAGGGCTAGAATTGAAATTGAGAGATTAGAACATGAAAGGAAATTAAGGGAGGAGGAAGAGTTAAGGATTCAAGAAATTGAGTTGTTTAATAAAAGTGTTGATAATGCAATTGAAAGTAGCGAACTTGATTGGTGGAGTTGGAAATTTAAAGGTTTAGAATCAATGGTGTTAAAAATTACTGCTCATGATATAGCTATAATATTTAAAACTGGAGATAATGTATTTAGATTATATGCTTATGATGAGAAAACTAAAAAATTAACACTTTTAGATAAGACTAATAATTTGATGCAACTTATAAGAGATGTAGATGATACAAGCTTAAAAAATGGTAGTAGCTTTATAAGTAAAGATGTATATTGGAAGCATGAACCAGCTACAGATAAGCAAAAGCAATTTATAGAAAATACTATTAAAAATCCTCATTATAATCTCGAAACATTGACAAAGTGGGAAGCTGTTAAATGTTTTGCTGAAAGAGATTTATTTAAGGTATTTATAAAATTAGTGAAGTAATTACTAACAAAATATATACTTTGTTAGTAATTATAGATTGAGTAATACATTTCTTATAGGAGGTACTACACCCACTAAATTGTTTTTAATTTATTACATTATAATGTTAACTGTACCTTTAAAGGGGACTATGCGCTCTTAAAACAACGTATATTATATAGTACTAAATTTATGCATTGTGCTAGTTAAATTTATTTTTCAATTTAATGGTAATTATTTCAAAGAAAAAATATTCTAATAAAGCACTTAATATTTAGATTTTTTATCCAAATATTAAGTGCTTTATTTTTCCTATATTAGCCTCATTTCCACTGAAAAAGTTTATTAAATATGAGATATTATAAGCTAAAATTTTAATACTAAGCTTAGTCATTAATCTAAGTTTAGTTTTAGCTAAAACTTTATTTGAATTAAACTGTTCAGTTAATTGTGAAAATGACGTTTCTACACCACGTCTCATTTTAGATAAAATGTTTCGTATATGCTTAGGAAACTGTGTTTTACTATTTTTTCTTTGTAATGCTAAAAGAGAAATATTTTGCTCTAATGCAAGTTGTTTACCTATTTCTGTACTAACATATTCTTTATCTCCTATGATTCTAATATTTTTA
>NZ_WHJC01000222.1 GCF_009295725.1 Clostridium tarantellae | reverse complement strand
TAAATAATCAATAATAATTAAAAATTCTAATTATTTATTAAATAAAAAAAGATTTTAATTTAATATTACGATTTTTTTTTGTTTAAAGATAAAAATAGTTAAAACTTTTAAAATATTAATTTGAAAAGGAGTTTGTTAATAAAATGATAAAAATAATAATATTAAATGATATTTATTGAATAATAGGTTGCGAATATTAGCATATTAGTATATTGTATAATAAATTAATAAAATGTAATAAATTTCAAAAGCATTTAATTAAAAAGATCATTATCTAGAGGAATTATATAAGTTTTATTAGATTTTAAAAAAGCTATGATGCACAAAAGTGCATCATAGCTTTTTTAATTTTCATTTTCTTTCCATTTGGTAATGTTAGGATGAAGATCTAAAATAGATTTATATTGAGCAAGTACTCCAAATTCACCATTAGGATCTAGTTTCATATATCTTTCGTATTTAGCTAGTCTATCTTCTTCACGAGCCCAACCAAAATGTTTTAATCTAAAGTTGCTTTTTGCCATTCTCAAATGTTCTAAATTTTTAGGAAAACGTCCGCAGTGTTGAGCAGTTTCATGCCAAATATAATTAAAGTTACGTTGATATCTAGTTAAAAATGGTCTATAAGTATTATGTGCACACCAAAGCCCATCATCTCTATAATGCTCCATATCCCAAAAATCATATAGTCTAAAAATATAAGAATCCACATCAAAATTATTATCTATAAGATTATGAACACCTTCAGCAAAACTATCTTCAAATATTTCATCAGCATCTAAATTAAGAATCCAATCAGGGTTAGTTTTAATGGTTTCTTTCCATTGAAGTTTTCTTAAATTTATTTCATTAGAAAACATAGAATTTTTATTTTCTATTAAAATTAAGTTTTTATCTCCTAATAAATCCTTTATAATTTCTTTTGTTTTATCTGTACTACCATCATCTATTATGATGGCATTATCTATATATTTTCTATGTTGATTTAAAGCTGTTTCTAAATATCTACCTTCTTCATTTTTTACAATCATAGATAAAGTTAATTTATTTTTATCATTAACCTTTCTTATTAAAGGTAATACATTAGAAAAGGGTTTGTTTTGAAATGTTAATTCATCTATAAGCCATTGATCTTTAATTTTATTAACTTTTGTAGTAAGCTCAAATTTATTTTGATAGCTATAATTATTTTTATATCCAGTATTAATTAAATCACATTTTAGCAATATTTGTTCATAACCGTCATAAAGAGTTATATTTAAATTTTCTAAAGTAGCTTTATTTATAGTTTTAGTAGCAATTAAATTTTCTTTTAAATTATTAAGTCTATTTTTTTGAACTAATCTTTCTCTTTCAGTAAAATCTTTTTCCCATTCTGTATTAAAGGGTTTTTTATAGGAATAAGTTTCTAAATTTATTAAAGCTTTAGCTACTATATCGGCAACTTGATAAGATATTAATTCTAAATCTCTTTTGGCAGAATTTTTTTTAAATTCCTCAACTCCTTCTAAATCATTATTTCTATATATATGGTAAGCAGGATAGTGAGTATCAACAAAAAGTTCAAATCCTAAAGCAGCAGCTCTTATGCAGAAAGCTCTATCTTCACCCCAAAAAGAAATATTATAAATCTTATTAAAATTAACACCTTTTTGTAATGCTTTTTTAGAGATTAAAGTACAAGCACCTAAACCACCAACTTTATAAAGTCCGGGAACCTTAAGCATATTTATAAATTCATTACTAAGACGTTGAGCTTCTTCTTGAGGAATTGGATTAATTGCATCTGCATTATAAAAAGTATAAGCATCCTTCACCCAAACTTGAGGAAGTTCAGGACCTTCAGGGCTCCATCTAGTCCAAAATACATTAGAGATGATATCTTTATTAGCTTCAACTAAAGTAACAAGTGTAGGAATTTGTAAAACTATATCAGAATCTATAAAAAATAAATAATCAAAGTTTTCTTTTACTGCAAATTTAATAATTTCATTTTTAAATTTAGTAACTTTATCTACTAAAGAATTATTCCATCTATGGGTATAATCATCACAATAGTATTGTTGATCTTCTTCAGAAGATAAGTCTACGTTAAGTAATGTTACATTTTCATGTTTTTCTTTAAAATCATTTAATAGCTTTGATGAATTTTTATCAGAATTATCATCTACAAAGCAATAATCTACTTTAAGATTAGTTTTTTCTAATTCTTCTAAAGATTTTAAAAATTCTAATAAAATTTCATATTTCTGATGAACAGGACTACCTATTAATACTCTTTTTATATTGTTCATTATTAGCCTCCTATTAATATTTGAAAATATTTGAATCTAAAGAATCTATTTTTTTACTAGAAGTTAATAAGGTTTTTTCTAACTCTTCTATAGAATTAGCTTTAATATTTTGTTTTTTTAATATTCTAAGTTCTGATTGTGTAATATATGTTTTTAAATCTAAAACTGCTAATTTAATACCAGTTGCTTTTGTATTATTTAATTCATCTACTAAATAACTTTGTTGCCCGTAAGGAAATACTTCATTAGGATTTAACCATAGAATCCATTTCATTGAAGATTTCTTTATCATAGTTTTTAAAATATTATTTTTAGTAGTTCCTATGACTTTAGCACCATAGTTACTTACATTTTTTATATCTTCATGATTAGAATTTGCATCTATAATTAAAATTTCATCTGAAAGTTCATTACAACTTTTTACACAATCTATTAATTTTCCTTCAGGGGAAGTTACTATTATACAAGTTGTTAAAAGTCCACTAGGATGCCATACTATCATATTGTTTAATTCATCAAATAAAGCTGATAAATTATTACTTTTATCAAAACCATTATCAGGATAATCATAATTACCATCTTTACAAGTTGTATATTTGTTTAAATAAAATTTTGAACGACTATACTTTCCACATTCTCTTTCAGCCAAAGCTGCCATGAAATACATATCTTTAAAGTTTGGAAAATAAACTTTATATTTTTCCACAGTATTAACCATATCTGTAAATTTGTTTAAAGCTAAATAAGATTTTAAAATATTTATTATTAAATATGCAAAATAAATTTCTCTTGAAGTGTTAAAATTACTTTTTTGTATAGACTTGTTATATATAGTTAATGCTGTTTTGAAATCATGCATTTTAGCGTATTCATTTCCTAAATTATAATAGTAATAACCTGTTTTTTCTTCTTCAGGTAAAGATAATAATATATCTAAGTTACGTTGACTTTTTTTATTTTCATCAACTATATTGGGATCATATCCGTAATGAAATATTCTTACATCAGTAGTACGAACATTATCAAAACCTCCAACTATAGGAACTTGTTCATGAATTCTTCCTACAAATCTATGTTCAGGTCTGTTTCTAAAAGCTCTAAGTACAATAAAACTATCTGTTTCAGCACCATTTAATATATTAACTGATCTAAAAAAGAATCCTTGATAAAATTTCTCAGATTCAAAGTATTTTCTTAATTTTTCAGAATCATCCTTTGGAATTTCTTCATCAGCATCTAAACAAAGTATCCAATCTCCAGTAGCATTATCTAAAGACACATTTCTAGCATCTGCAAAACTATTATTCCATTTATGATAAAATATTTTAGCTCCTAAGCTTTTAGCTATTTCTACAGTGCTATCTTCAGAACCAGTATCTACTACTATTATTTCATCAGCTAAACCTTGTACGCTTTTTAAACATTTACCAATGTTATTTTCTTCATTTTTTGCTATTAAACATACGCTTAATCTCATAAATCCTCCTATATTAATTTATTCAATAAGTTGCTACAATACAATATATGTAATAAAATGGAAAAAGTGCTTTTTTATTAATTTTTATTTTAAAATTTAAAAACCTTATAAGGTATTGTATAAGAATTAAAAGTGATAATATTGGATAAATTAAATATAAAGTTAAAGTATTTTAATATGTGGAAATTTTAGTTTTAGGAGGTGTTTTAGCATGAATGAAAATAATTTAAATATTATTCCTTTGGGGGGGCTTGGAGAAATTGGGAAAAATATAACGGCTATACAATTTAATGATGAAATAATAGTTATAGATTGTGGATTAGCTTTTCCAGATGAAGAGATGTATGGTGTAGATTTAATAATACCAGATATAAAATATTTATTAGAAAATTCAAAAAAGGTAAAGGGATTTTTTATAACTCATGGACATGAAGACCATATAGGAGCATTACCATATATTTTAAAACAATTAAATATTCCAGTTTATGGAACGAAATTGACGCTAGGTATTATAGAAACTAAACTAAAGGAACATAATCTATTAAAGGAATGTAAGCTGTTAGTAGTTAATCATGGTGATATTATAGAATGTGGTGATTTGAAAGTTGAATTTATTAGAAATACTCATAGTATAGCAGATTCCTGTAGTATAGCAATTCATACTCCTATAGGAATTATATTTCACACAGGTGACTTTAAAATAGATTATACACCTATTGATGGAAACACTATGGATTTAGAAAGAATATCTTTTTTGGGGAAAAAAGGAGTATTACTTTTAATGTCTGATAGTACTAATGTAGAACGCTCAGGATGTTCTATTTCTGAAAGCACAATAGGGCAAACCTTATTAAGAATTTTTTCAAGTGCTAAAGGAAGAGTAATAATAGCTACTTTTGCTTCTAATATTCATAGAATGCAACAAATTATAAATGTATCTATTAAATATGGTAGAAAGGTAGTTTTTAATGGAAGAAGTATGGAGAGTATTTCTAAAGTAGCTAGAGAGCTAGGATATTTACATATACCAGAAGACTGTATAATTGAACTAGACCAAATTGATAATTATGAAAACAATAAAGTTACTATAATAACTACAGGAAGCCAAGGAGAACCAATGGCAGCTTTAGCAAGAATAGCTTTTTCTACTCACAGAAAAATAAAAATTGAAAAGAATGATGTATTTATAATTTCAGCCTCTCCTATACCAGGAAATGATAAGTTGATTTCTAAAGTTATAAATGAACTTTATAAAAAAGGTGCTGATGTAATTTATAAAGATCTAGAGGATGTTCATGTTTCAGGTCATGCTTGTCAGGAAGAATTAAAGCTAATTTATACTTTAGTTAAACCACAATATTTTATGCCTATTCATGGAGAATATAGACATTTAAAGCATCATAGTGATTTAATAGAGAAATTAGGAATGCCACGCAAAAATATGTTTTTGTTAGAAACGGGGCAAGTTTTATCTATTAAAGAAAATAATGCTGAAGTTAAAGGTAAGGTTCATTCAGGTAATATATTAGTTGATGGATTAAGTGTGGGAGATGTAGGTAATATAGTTCTTAGAGACAGGAGACATTTAGCACAAGATGGAATGATAACCATAGTTTTTGCCATAGAAAAATATACTTATAGTATAATAGCTGGACCTGATGTTATAACAAGAGGTTTTATATATGTAAAAGAATCAGAAGCTTTAATAAAAGAAGTTAAAGATATTGCTAGAAGAGAGTTAGAAAGTTGTTTAAGTAATAAAATAATAGAATGGTATATACTTAAAAATAAAGTTAAAAAAGAAATTGAAGAATATTTATATGAAAATACTAAAAGAAGACCTACTATTATTC
>NZ_WHJC01000221.1 GCF_009295725.1 Clostridium tarantellae | reverse complement strand
CCTGAATTCTTTATATTATAAACATAGCTTTATATTTGGTAATAACAAAAATTTACAATTTAGTTTTTACAAAATGTTTAAAATTAAAAATACTTGTGTAAAATATATAATATAAACCCATTTTCCATATCTCCAATAAAAAAATCTCACCATTAAAATGTTAACGGTGAGATTTTTATTATTATTTATATTTATTTAATATGTTTTTACACTCTAATCTATTGCTCCACATTTCTTCTTCATTTTTATAACCTCTTTTAGCTGCTTGAGCTTTTGTATAAGTATCTCCATGAAGTAAGTCTAATATGTGTAATGAATCTAATCCTGCTGCTTCCATTGTTCCTCTACAAGAACCACAGTAGCTGATTATTTGCTTTTGTGTAGCATCATTTGCTCTTCTTGTATATACTTTTTCATATAATGCTGGGTTAGAGCTACAAACCATTCCTCCAACTCCACAACATCTTGTATTTTCTCTATTTCTGTTCATTTCTTCATATTTATATCCAAGTTCTGATAACATCCATCTTACACTTTCATGATGTGATGGAACATTTCTTGTTACACATGAATCATGTATGTTAAATATAACATCTGAATCTTTTCCAATACCTTTTTGGTCTTCTGGAATTCCTATCTTTTCTCTCATTAGATCCCAGTAAGAAATAACTTTTTTATCACTAGTATCCTTATAAACATTATAGCAAGAAGGACAAATAGTAATTATTACATCTGCATTACTTGCATTAATTTCTTCTATAGCCATTTTATTTCTTTCATTGAATTTTTCTTGCTCTCCAAGAAGTTTAGTTACCTTACCACAACATTGTAATAAAGCTCCAACTTCACCATCTAAAGTTTCCTTTAAGTGTTGTAAAGTTTTTTCTATTAATTGTGGATTATAAGCTGGAACAGTACAACCTGGTACAAATAAGTACTTAGTTTTCTTTTCTTCATTAGCTTTTACACAAGTTGAATATTCTTCACTACATTCCATTTCTTGAGATTTATCAAAAGGAACTAATCCTTCAACTACAGCTAATCCACCATTTTCTTCTACATATTTATCTTTTATAGCCATGAAATTACTTCTTAAATCTAATGATTTTGGACACTCTATTGTACATTGTCCACAATCATTACATGAATGAACAATCATTTTGTCCATATTTTCATAACCCTTTTCTAAATATTGTTTAAATAAATTTTTAGGGCAATCAGTATAATCTTTCATCATTATACATTCTTTCATACAAAGCTTACATTGACATTGTCTACATCTATCAGCTTCTTTTAAAGCTTCTTCCTTTGTATATCCTAAAGCAACTTCATCAAAAGATTTAATTCTTTCTTTTGCATCTGTTTCTCCCATATCTTCTCTAGTAGTATGTACATCGCTCCAATCAACAGGAACATCTAATTTAGTTTTATATGTCCAAGTATCCTCTAATTTTCTTCCGTCTATTAAAGACTCTCCATTTAAAAATCTTATTACAGATTGAGCAGCTCTTCTTCCAGTAGCCATAGCTTGTATAACTATTACAGATTCACCAGAAGCATCACCAGCAATAAATACTTTTTCATTAGAAGATGATTGAAGAGTTAATTTATCACATTCAAAAGTAGAATTTCCTCTTTGAATTAATATATCTTTAGCAAATTCACCTTCAACCCCTTGACCTATAGCAAATACAATAGTATCTACTTCTAAAGTACTCACTTCATTTTCATCAAAGCTTGGTGAAAATCTTCCTTCGCTATCAAACATTGATAAACATTTCTTTAATTCTACTTTGCTAACTCTTCCATTTTCATCAACGCTTATAGATTTTATAGCTTTTGCATGATTAAACATTATTCCTTCTGCTATAGCACCTTTAATTTCGTGGTTAGATGAAGCCATTGTGTTAAAGCTATCTTCTAAGCATATAGAATATACTTCTTCAACTCCATTTAATCTTCTTGAAACTCTGCAACAATCCATTGCAACGTCTCCACCACCAACAACTAAAACTTTCTTTCCAGCTTTCTCAACATTTCTTGTTAAAGCTGCTTCTTTTAAATAACCAGCTGCACTAAATATTCCTTCAGCATCAAAGTTTTTTAAACTTCTATCAACTCTTCCTTGGTGCTTACCAACAGCTACAACTACACTGTCAAATTCATTAACTAACTCATTAAATGAAATATCTTTTCCTATTTCACAATTAACTTTAAATTCTACTCCTAATTTATCTAAGTAACTTATTTCTCTCTCTAAAACATTTCTAGGTAATCTATATTCAGGAATACCTACTGCCATCATTCCACCTCTAACAGGTAGTTTTTCAAATACAGTAACTGTGCATCCTTCTTTTCTTAAATCTAAAGCTGCTTGTAATCCAGAAGGACCGGCACCTATTACAGCTACTTTTTTGCCATTTTCATTTTTTATATTCATATCCCAATTAGCTTCATCATCAAAGTTATCTGCTGCATATCTTTTTAATGATGCTATTGCCATAGGACTTTTATTTTCATTCCATTTACATTCTTTTTCACAAGGATGAGCACATATTCTTCCTAATGTTCCAGGTATAAATAATTTTTCTCTTATTACCTTTATGGCATCATTACCTTTATCTTCTTTTATTAATCTTATATATTGTTTAACATCTGTGTGCATTGGGCATGTTGCTACACATGCCGCATCAGAATCTCCCATACAATTATCTACAATATTTTTCATATTCTCTATAACATTTTTATTTAACATTAGTTTGTTACCTCACTTTTCTTCTTTAAAGTTTTTGGATCTATAGCAAATACAAATACTCCTAGTACTATAACTAATCCCCAAAATGCTAAGCTTGGAGTTATTTTATCTCCAAATAATATAGCTGAGAATATAATTGCCCATAAACAAGCAGTACTGTTTAGTGCAGTACCCATAGCTGCTCCAATTAAATCAACAGCTTTATACCAAGATAAGTATGTAATTGCTCCTAATATTGCTATACCAGCATATTGAATTACTAATCCTGAAGAAACTACTTGTGCAGCTACTCCATATCCACCAGCTAGAGGAACTACAACTATAGAATAAGCTAATAATGAAATCAAATATCTTAAGCATAAAAATTGTTGAGGTGTTGCAGTAATATGGTCTTCACCTTTAATTTTCTTCATAGCAAATCCTATGATAACTCCTTCTAAAGCCCAACCTAAAACTGCTACTAAAGCAAATAATACACCTTTGAAAAATTGTGGTGGAACATTTCCAGAAGGATTAAATCCTAACATAAATGAACCAACTAAACTAATAACAATACCTAAAACTGATCTTAATGATAATTTCTCTTTTAATATTAAATATGATAAAATTGCTCCAACTCCTGGGTAAATAACAGAAATACTTGATGCATATGGTGCTGATGCATATTTTATAGCTAATAAATAAGCACTCATACCAATTGGTGCACCAACAACAGCAGCCATTGCTGTAGCTAAACCTTTTTTAGTTTTTAGCAATGTAAATACGCCTTTTAATTGTTTTGAGAATAATAAGAATAATGCTACCCAAAAGAAGCAAAATCCATCATGAAATAATGCCGTAACTAATGGAGATAATTCAAAGCTAGAGAATATTTCATTAGATCCAACTCTTCCCATTAATACTCCGTCTAGTCCCCAAGCTAGACCTACTAAAATACCAAACATAATACCTTTTCTGAATTTTCCTTTGTCTTCCATTTTAAGAATCCTTTCTTTGTTAAAAAATTATTATACTTTATATATTAGCAATTTGCGTGCCAAATTTTAAAAAATAGATAATTGTTAAAAATATAACTTTTATTGCATTTTAAAAATTATTTTGTGACAATAATAAGTACAGTTTTATTATTTTAAAGTGTACTTATTATTGTCATTGTAATTATTAATTACAATTTTGTCTTTTTTTATACATGATTCTATAAAGTTTTATTGTAATTTTTTAAATATATTAAAAAAATTCTGTTTTTATCATATATAATTTTATCTATAATTGTTAATGTTATAATGAATTTTTACAAATAATATTATTTAAAATAGTGAAAGGAGTGAAATGAAGTAAAAGATTAATAATTTAAATGTAATTTTTTACTTAAAATAAGAGATGAAAGATTCAAAAAAATATATAGATTCATTATCTATTATAAATAGTATGCCTATAGGGCTAATTTCTATAGATTTAAATGGTTTAATTACCTTTATGAATCCAAGAGCAAAGGAATTACTAAAATATGAAGAAGTTTTACTTACTAATAATATTAAGGATATTTTTCCTTCAATTAAAAAAAATCTAAGTTCATTTTCAAAAAATAATTATATTTTAGAAGATAATGTGATAATTTCAAAAAATAAAATAAAATTTAATTGTGATATTTCTCAATTAAAAGAAGGAGATAGAGTTAATGGGTTTATTATTTTATTAAAGGATTTAACACATATTTTAACAACTGTAGATAAGTATTCTAAAAGTACTGCATTATATACTTTTGATGATATTATAGGAGAAAGTAAAGAAATAAAGGAAGTTATTGCTCAATGTAAGATTATAGCTAATAGTCCGTCTACAATTTTAATAACTGGTGAAAGTGGATGTGGAAAAGAATTATTGGCTCAATCTATTCATAATTATAGTGATTTAAAGTTTGGTCCTTTTATAGCTCTTAATTGTGGCGCTATACCAAAAAATTTAATTGAGAGTGAACTATTTGGATATGAGGAAGGTACTTTTACTGGAGCGACAAAAGGTGGAAGAGCAGGCAAATTTGAATTAGCAGATGGAGGAACAATATTTTTAGATGAAATTGGAGAAATGCCTATAGAAATGCAGGTAACTCTTCTTAGGGTTATTCAAGAAGGAGTTGTTACAAGAATAGGAGGAAAAACTCCTATACCTGTTAATGTGAGAATAATAACTGCTACTAATAAAGATTTAAAAGAAGAAGTTAAAAAAGGGAATTTTAGAAATGATTTATTTTATAGATTAAATGTTATTCCTATAAAACTACCACCTTTAAGAGATAGAATAGGGGATGTCCCTGTATTAATAAATTATTTTTTAAAAGTTAAAAGTCAGAAGCTTAACAAACCCATACCAACTATTTCTCAATCATTATATAAAAAAATGATTTCTTATTGCTGGCCGGGAAATATAAGAGAATTAGAAAATTGTATTGAAAACATAGTTAATTTAAATGGAATAACTACATATGAACTTAACTTAGAAGAGTGTCATTGTCTAACAAGAGATAATTTAGGAAATATCATAGAGCATGATGAAGTATGGCATGGAGAAAAAAATGTGTGCTTAACCTGTAATGACTCAGTTCGTCCACTTCTTGTTGTTGAGCAAGAGGAAATAAAAAAGGCGCTGAAGTTTTATAATGGAAATATGTCTAAAGTGGCAACTGTATTAGGTATAAGTAGAAATGCATTATACAATAAAATAAAGAGATATAATATTACAGCAAAATAAAATTTAAATAAATATTTATTTTAAACATAAGTATAATCATCACTTATTATAGCTGTACTTTAAAAGACCTCACCATTAATTTTCAATTATAGTGGTGAGGTTTTATATAATATTTATATGAATATAGCCA
>NZ_WHJC01000220.1 GCF_009295725.1 Clostridium tarantellae | reverse complement strand
ACTTTAAATATTGCTATTCATTTCTTTTATAATTCACAAATTTTATTTTTAAGTGGATATTTTAGAATAATTATGTTAATATGTGCAACAAAAAAAAATAGCAAATTAAAGCAGATTATTGTAGCTAACAAAACCAAGTCAGTTATAAGTGTAATACTATTTAGTCTTTTAGAAATAAGTTTAGATAGTTTAGGCTTTTTAAATGAATTAAAAAATAACAATTTTTTATTAAGTATTCATTTAATAATTATTATCATTGGTTATTTTATATTTAATGTATTATGGATTAAAAAAAGTTTAAAAAATAAGGAATTGGCATATATATTTATAAGTTCTAGCATTATGTTTTTATCTATAAAAAGAATTTATATAATCATTGATAAAATATTTTTAAAAAAATATTTTATTAGTAGTTATGAAGAAATATTAATTTTATTAACTATACTTTCAGTAGTTTTATTGATTTTAGGAATTCTTTTTGAAATGATAAAAAAAGTACATAAAAGTAATATTTTAGAAGAAGAGCTTACAGTATTTTATAATTTAATGGAGTTTAACTACCATAATTCTATAGTTTTATATGATTGTAATAAAAAACTTATTTATGCTAATGAAAAATTAAGAGAAAAATATTGTGAAAATAAAACTGTAGGAAAGAAGGAACAATATAAAGAATTAGAAAATTACATGGAAAAAATAATAAATGAATTTAATGTTATATCTATATTAGATATAATAAATGAAATTGAAAAATATAATGGTTGGAAAACTACTTTAAATATAAAAGGTAGATTTATAAGAGTTGAATGTCAAAAGCTTCGTGTAAAAAGCAACAAATATTATTATGCAGCATCTCTTTGTGATGTAACAGATGATTATGCTATACATAAAAAAATAGATAAAAGTAAGCCTATAGTTCAAAATATAACTGAAAATATTCAAGATTTAATAATTGTAACAGATAATAATTATAAAATAACCTATGTGAATAATGCAGTTACAAAAACTTTAGAATATAGTGAAGAAGAATTAATTTGTAAAAGTATAGAAAAGATTATGTTAGAACAATATGTTGATAAAGTTATGACTTCAGAAGGCAGTAGAGTAGAGTGTGGTTTGATAAAAAAAGAAAGTACAGAATTTTTACCAGTAGAATGTATTAATAGCGAAATTTTAGGAGAAAATAATTCTGTTTTAGGTAAAATATTAGTTTTTAGAGACTTAACTATTAGCAATGAGATTAATACATTAACTAAGAGGTATAAAGAGGTTAAAGCTTATGAGGAAGCACGTAATGAATTTTTTGCAAATCTTTCTCATGAATTTAGAACACCGTTAAATATATTTTATTCAACTATTCAACTACTAGACTTAAAATGCGAGAAAAATTCTAAGGAATTTAGTAATGAATATAAAAAGTATAGAACAAGTTTAAAGCATAATTGTTATAGAATGCTTAGACTTATAAGTAATATTATTGATGTGACTAAGATAAACTCTGGAGCTCTTAAAGGAGAGTTTGTTAATTATAATATAGTAGATTTAATAGAAAATGTAACTATGTCTATAATTCCTTACGCTAAAGTTAAAAATTTAACTGTTGTTTTTGATACTTTAGAAGAGGAGATTTATATTAAGTGTGATTTAGATAAAATAGAAAGAGCTATTTTAAATATGTTATCAAATGCAATAAAATTTACTAAACCGGGAGGTAACATATTAGTGAAAGTTTCTAAAGATAATGAATGGGTATATGTTAATATAAAAGATACTGGAGTAGGAATTCCTTTTGAAATGCAACAATTCATATTTGATAGATTTGTACAAGCTGACAAATCATTAAATAGACATAATGAAGGTAGCGGTATAGGGTTATGTGTTGTTAAATCTATAATTGAAATTCATGGTGGCGAAATAAGACTTAAAAGTGATGGAGAAAATGGTAGCGAATTTATTATTAAAATACCAAATGATAAATTAGATAATTTAGCGACAAATAAATTTGAGCATAATATAGACAATGAAAAGGTTGAATTAGAGCTTTCAGATATTTATGAATTATATTAATCAATGATAATAAAACTATTAAAGTCGTGATTTTATAAACTATATAATCATGGCTTTTTTTATATGAATATTTGGAAATAAATACGATTACCTGTTTATTAATGTAATGGGTTAATATATAATAGAAAATGATTAGGGAGACTTATATTTAGAAAGTGAGGAAGTAAAATGGTAGTTTTAGTATCAGGTGGTATGGGATATATAGGTAGTCATACTGTAGTTGAGTTACTTAATAAAGGGTACGAAGTTATTATTTCAGATAATTTATATAATAGTAAAGAATTAGTTAAAGATAGAATTGAAAAAATAACAGGTAAAAAGGTGAAATTTTATAAATCAGATTTAACTAAGGAAAATGAAGTAGAAAAAATATTTTCAGAAAATAATATAGACTCAGTAATACATTTTGCAGCATTAAAAGCCGTTGGTGAGTCGGTAGCAAAACCTTTAGAGTATTATTTTAATAATTTAACTAGCGCATTAACAGTTTTAAAGGTTATGAAGAAGTATGATGTTAAAAATTTTGTGTTTAGTTCATCAGCTACAGTTTATGGTGAAGCAAAAGTTGTTCCAATTCCAGAAGATTATAATCCATTATCAGCAACTAATCCATATGGTATGACAAAATTAATGATAGAAGATATTTTAAGAGATATATATAAAGCCGATAAAAGCTTTAATTTAGCAATTTTAAGATATTTTAATCCAGTAGGAGCTCATGAAAGTGGTATGATAGGTGAAGATCCAACTGGTATACCAAACAATTTAATGCCATATATAACTAAAGTTGCTATTGGAGAGTTACCGGAATTAAATGTTTTTGGTGAGGATTATGATACTAAAGATGGTACAGGTGTTAGGGATTATATACATGTAGTAGATTTAGCAAAAGGTCATATATGTGCTTTAGAAAAGCTTAATAGTAATAGTGGTCTTGTAACATATAATTTAGGTACAGGTAATGGATATAGTGTTTTAGAATTAGTTAGAGCTTTTTCAGAAGCTAGTGGTAAAGAAATACCTTATAAAATTGTAAATAGAAGACCGGGAGATATTGCTGTTTGTTATGCTGATCCTACTAAGGCTAATGAAGATTTAGGGTGGAAGGCTGAAAAAGGAATTAAAGAAATGTGTGAAGATTCTTGGAGATGGCAAAGTAATAATCCAAAAGGTTATAATTAAAACTTTTAAATGTATTAGTTAAAAATTAATATCAAAAGAAAATAATATATATGAATATTGAGTATAATATTTATATAATGATGGTTAAGGAGAACTGTTTCATGGGAAAAAAAATTAGGAAAGCAATTATACCAGCAGCTGGATTGGGAACAAGATTTTTACCAGCTACAAAAGCACAACCGAAAGAAATGTTACCTATAGTAGACAAACCTACTATACAGTATATTATAGAAGAAGCTATTGCTTCAGGAATAGAAGAAATACTTATAATTACAGGAAGAAGTAAGAAGTGTATAGAGGATCATTTTGATAAATCAGTAGAGCTTGAAATGGAACTTGATAAAAGTGGAAAAAGTGAACTGTTAGAGCTTGTTAGAGATATTTCTGAAATGGTTGATATACATTATATAAGACAAAAAGAACCAAAGGGATTAGGTCATGCTATAAGATGTGCTAAAACATTTGTAGGAAATGAACCTTTTGCTATTCTTTTAGGTGATGATGTAGTTTATAATGAAAATAAGCCTTGTTTAAAACAATTAATAGATTGTTTTGATGAATATCAAACAAGCATTTTAGGTGTTCAAACTGTAAATAAAAAAGATGTTTGTAAATATGGTATAGTAAATGGGCTTCATATAGAAAATAATGTATATAAGGTTAAAGGATTAGTAGAAAAACCATCAATAGAAGAAAGTCCTTCAAATATAGCTATATTAGGACGATATATAGTAACTCCACAAATATTTGATATCTTAGATAACACAAAACCAGGCAAAGGTGGAGAAATTCAGTTAACAGATGCACTTCTTAAGCTTATAGAAGGAGAAGCTATGTATGCTTATACTTTTGAAGGAAGAAGATATGATGTTGGAGATAAACAGGGGTTTTTAGAAGCAACTGTTGAATATGCATTAAGAAGACCAGAGCTTAAAGATGGCTTTATAGAGTATCTAAAGAAAATAGTTAAATAATACATTAAAGTTTATGGAATTAAGTCTATATCTTATTTTAGTTATTAATCTAAGATATAGGCTTAATTTATTTTGAAAATTTAATTTTAAAATATAAAATGTATGAATAATATTAAATTATAATAAAAATATAAAATTTATATAAAATTTTGTAAGTTATAAGAAAAAGGACAAATTTAATTATATAGAGAGAATTGTCTAATTTTAAAATTAGATAATTAAAATATTAAAATTAAAATTGGGTATAATTTTGTGGATAACTTTAAAAAGTAAGAATATGTCTTATATAAAAATGTGGATAAGTTTTTAAACGTATACAAAAAGATGAGACAAATATTTTTATATACTTTATAAAAAATGTTGAATAAATAATAAAAAAATCAAAAAGCAAATTAATATAAAATAATAAGACAAAATAAAGAATTTATAGTATAATTTAGATGATTTTCTTAAAAAACCATTTTAAATAAACAATATTGCACATAGAATATTATAAGGAGTGGTATAGTTGAGGAAAAGAAGAAAACTTAAAATTATTATGTTAACTATTTTTTTTATATTTTTAATATCTATAGCAGGTTCAACATGGTATATTTCAGATTTACTAGGTAAGATTGATGCTGTATCAATAGATAAAAACAATGTAAGTGCTAATAAAGAGTTAAAGAATAAGTGTAAAAATATAAAAAATATTGCTTTATTTGGAGTTGATAGCGATAAAAACAATGGAAGATCAGATTCTATCATGATATTAACTTTAGATGAAGTTCACAATAAATTAAAGTTAACATCAATTATGAGAGATTCTTATGTGAATATACCAGGATACGAAAAAGATAAAATAAATCATGCTTATGCATATGGTGGACCTGAATTAGCTTTAAAAACAATAAATGAAAATTTTAATCTTGATGTAACAGATTTTATATCTGTAAATATGGAGTCTATTAAAAGCATTATAGATAAACTTTCAGGGGTAGAAATTCCAATTAAAGAAGATGAAGTAGAATTTATATCAGAAATAAAAGAAGCTGGTGTGCATAAATTAAATGGAGAACAAGTATTATCATATGCGAGAATTAGACATGTAGAAGGTGGAGATGCAAGGAGAACTGAACGACATAGAATTATTCTTAGTTCTTTATTTGAAAAACTTAAAGGAACTAACTTAAAAGAATATCCTAGCCTTATCAATGAATTTCTTCCATATGTACAAACTAATTTATCTTCAACAGATTTAATAAATTTAGCTACAAATTTTGCAAAATTAATACCTAATGGTTTAAATACAGCTAGATTTCCAAAAGATGAGCAAATGAAACAATTATATAAAAATGGGGTTTATTATTTGGCCTTTGATGATAATATGAAACTTCAAATACAAAATTATATCTTTGAAGATATTTCATAATAAATAATTAAATATAT
>NZ_WHJC01000219.1 GCF_009295725.1 Clostridium tarantellae | reverse complement strand
TTAACAATAACAGGGTTGAATCCTTTTTTCTATACTTTTTCACCTAATAGGTGAATTTTTTTTTGTAGAAAAGCATTATTTTAAGCCATATCTATTATGATTTTTATTTTTTCATGAATAATTAGGGATAAATAATAAAGATTAATTTTTTAGCAGGTATGTTAGTTGTATGTGAAGAATTTAAAGTAGTAAATAGAGTTGAATAAATATTAAAATAATATTCAGATGTAAGAGGTATTAGGGTTTGTGGTTTTTAGAATGGCTTAATAAGATTTTATTTGCTTTTGATGTAATTGGAGATATAAAAGATATTTTTGAAACTTGGAAAGATAAAGAGGAAAAAATTTTTTCGAAAATAATATTTACTATAATTGCTATTGGATTCATTTTTTTAGGTATGAAATTATGGTTATAATTTAAATTCTTATAAATATTATTATCTATTAGAATAAAATAAACCACTAAAACAATTGTTTTAGTGGTTATTATGGTTGCGGGAGCAGGACTTGAACCTACGACCTTTGGGTTATGAGCCCAACGAGCTGCCAACTGCTCCATCCCGCGATATTAAGTTTTGTAAACTGCTCTGAAGCACATTACTTATTTAGTATAACCTTAATTATATATAGTGTCAAAAGTGAATAGTGTCATATTATGATGTGGCAGAAGAAGAGGTCTCTTAGTGTATGAAATAGTAGTAAATGCTATATATAAATAAATATAACTATCATATGTTTTTTTATATATGAAAAAAAGAATTAATGTTGTAATTTATAATTAGAATTGATATAAACAATATAATGTAATTAGATATTAGTTTAGCAGTTAATTTGAAAATAAAATAAACTACTAAAATAATCATTTTAGTAGTTATTATGGTTGCGGGAGCAGGACTTGAACCTACGACCTTTGGGTTATGAGCCCAACGAGCTACCAACTGCTCCATCCCGCGATATTAAGTTTTGTAAATTACCCTTGAGCACCTTACTTATTTAGTATAACCTCAATTAGATATAGTGTCAAAATATAATAGCGTCATATTATGAGGTGAGAGAAGATAGAGTCTCTTAGTGTATAGAATAGTAGTAAATGCTTTAATATTGCAATTAAAAAATATTGAAGCATTTAATTTTGTAACTTAAACTAAAGAAATTGAATAATATAAACAGGTTAAATGATTTTAGGAGATAAAAGTTATGAAAATTACTGTAATATATGGAACTATGAAAAAAGGAAATACATACGGTCTTGCACAAAAATTTTTAAAGGAATTAGATAATGATAAAAATAAGGTAACAGAAATTTTTTTACCAAGAGATATGCCTAACTTTTGTAGAGGATGCTTACAATGCTTAAAGGATAAAAAGAAATGTTTAGATTATGAATATGTAAATAAAGCTTTAAAAGCCATGGAGGAGTCTGATTTAATTATTTTTGCTTCACCTGTTTATGTTTATCATGTAACAGGTGGTATGAAGAATTTTTTAGATCATTTTGCTTTTCAATGGATGATACACAAACCTAATGAGAGTATGTTTAAAAAACAAGTATTAATTCTTACCACAGCAGCAGGTGCTGGAACTAAGAGTACTATTAAAGATATTTCAGATAGTATGAAATTTTGGGGTGTAAGTAGAATTAACAAATATGGAGTTAATATTAGAGCTGAAAATTTAAATATTATAGATAAAAAGAGAATGATTAATATAGAAAATGATATTAAGAAAATATGTAATAAGATAAAAAATTTAAATGGAAAAGTAAAGTCAACATTAAAAATTAAATTTATGTTTACTGGTATAAGATTAATGCATAAAAAATTAAATATAAGTGAAGGAGATCGTGAATATTGGATTGAAAAAGGGTGGTTAAACAAGAAAAGACCGTGGAACAATTAAGTTTATAAAAACAAAAGAAAATATTTTAAGGTTTATTTTTAATATTTTTTTGGTATAATATAAATAAGAAAAGCTTAGTGTGGCTAACACTAAGCAATCCTAGAACGTTTTTAAGTTTTAGGGCTATTAAAATTTAAGTGTTATAGAAAATAAGCGCTAATCTTTGCTGGACGGGTGCTTTTTTCTTTGCTGTGAAATTCAATATGTAAACCAAAAAAATTAATTTTGATTTTAATATTTGAATTTAAAATATTATGTCTTAATATTAAGTGAATAATATAACAAATAACAACACATTTCACAATCAATTCTAACATTCCAATACCACCCTCCTTAAGCTATAGTAAAAATAATTACAATAGCCCAAGGTGGGAAAAACGTACAAACCACCGTAGCCGTCCATTTCTACGATTTCGAAATTTTACCTTGATAGTATAGCATAAGTAGAATAATAAAAATAGTTAGATATTTACAATGAAATTTTAACACTTAATTTTAAATAGATGAAAAAATGTCCACTACTTATGAAGTAAGCAGTGGACATTTAATTTGGTAATATAGGTTAATCAATTAAAGGAGCGGTATGAACTTGTGATTGTGGTAATTTATATTTGTTCATAAGGTATGAACAAATTGCAAAGGTCATAACTTCAGCAAATGGAACTGTAAGCCATATTCCGTTTATTCCTAACATACTAGGTAGTATAGTAATTCCTAATAGTATGAAAATTAATCCTCTACTTAAAGCTATTATTATAGATTCTTTTGCATATCCTATAGCTGTAAAATAGGCAGAACATAAAGTATTAAATCCATTTAGTATAAAGGCTAAAGCATATAATTTGGCACCTTGTGAAACTAAATCAACTACAGTTTTATCTGAAGCAACAAATAAAGTTACTAAATTTTCTCCAAATAAAAATAAAATTAAGAATGTTATAAAGCCTATTATAAAGGCTATTTTTGCAGATAGATTAAATATTCTTTTAACTCTTTCAAAACTTTTTGCCCCATAGTTATAGCTTATAATAGAGCCAATACCATCACCTATTCCAAATATAATTAATGTTCCAAATTGAGCAATATAATTAATACTAGTAAAGGCTGTAACACCAGATTCACCAGCTATTCTTATAAATGACATATTAAATAAATAAGCTGATATAGCAGAAGCTATTGATGCTATAGCTTCTGAAGACCCATTATATACTATAGGAATAATAGTTTTTATATTAAATTTACCTACAAACAGGTTTATAACATTATTTTTATTAAGCATAGGACTTAATACTATAAAGAATACTGAAGAGTATGATATTCCTGTTGCTAAAGCTGCGCCAGCAATTCCATATTGTAATTTTTTTATTAATAAATAATTTAAAGTTATATTAAATAGTAAGCTTACAATCATTCCTTTAAAATATAACTCTGGTTTTTCTATAAGTCTGTCTGCAAAACCAATTAAAAATGCTAAAGACATTGGTAATATAAATATAGATATAAATTTAATATAAATTGATACATCATTTATTAAAATATTATTTGCTCCTAAAGTTAAGCTAATATTTTTACTAAATATAAATCCAAATATACTCAAAAATAAAGCAACTACACTCAAAATAGTTGTTGATGTTCTAAAAATATCTTGTGTTAATTTTTTATTTCCTTCGCCTAAACTTCTACCCATAAAACTTAAAGAACCAACGCTTATAAGCATAGAAAAACCTATTACTAATTGTATATAAGGACCAGCCATACTAATGCTAGCCATTGCATTTGAGCCAACAAAGTTTCCTAAAAATATACCATCTATTATAGTTTGTACTCCTGATATTAGCATTGCTATAATTGCTGGTATTGAAAATTTAATAAATAGCTTTGATATTTTTTCTCGTCCTAAAATATTTTCTTCCATTAATTTGACCTCCGTATTCTCATATAATAAATTTAAAAATTATACTTTAGATAAATAAAAAATATATTTCCTCAGAACTTTATACCATTGTGTAGTTAAGATTATAAGGGTTAGAGTAACTCAAAGGTCAATATTAATTTTAAAAATAAGAACCAAATATGATTAAAATGAATAGCTTAGATAGTGGACTGTCTAAGTTAGTTTAGTATTTAATTAATATTTATATGTTTCATATCATAAAATATTTAGAGAGTCCTTATAATGGAAAATACTTTATTATAAAATATTGATAATTGGTAATAAATGGAATATAATTAAAGTGTTACCGGGAGTAAGGAGTATCATGGGCAAGGTAATAAAAATAAATCAATTTAAAGATAGCAATGGTTATTGCAATAGGGAGAGGGAAAACATGAAAGAGTTTGTTAAGTTAGTAGTGTATGTATCTAACAATTGTAATAAGGAAATATATAAAACCAAGCTTAATAAGCTTCTATTTTATATACAATTTTTATACTATAAAAAGAATAAAAAGAGATTGCTAAATGATGACTTTGTTTATGATTATTTTGGACCTGTTTTACCAGATTTAGATGAAAAGTTAAAAGAGCTAAATAATTCTAACATTATAAATTTAACTAAAGATGAATATGGTACTATTATTGAACCAAAGATTAAATTAAGAACAGAAGCTTATAGTGAGGAAGAACTAGACATTATGAATCAAGTTATTAAAAATTTTGATAACTGGAGTTCAAGAAAACTTTCTGATTATTCTCATAGGGAATCCTTTTGGGAAAATTACATTAGAGGTGAAGTAATAAGAATAGAAAATGCTCTAAGTTTAAAGGATATATAATTATTTTAAGGAGATAAAAAAATGTCTAGGAGAGAATTATTTGTATGGTTTATGTGCTGTACATTAGGAACCTGGTATGTTTATTTCTATGGAATGAAAAAATCTTTAATGGAGCTAAGAACAAAAAAAGGAATAATTGATTCAAGCAGTTTAGAATTATACAATGGTGAAGTAAGTGGGTTAGAAAAGAAATATTATTTTAAGTGTAAGACAGAAATGTTGCTATTTACTGTATTTATTGTTTTGTGTACTGTATCAATATTTAAAAGTTGTACATCCGTAGACTTCACCAGTTTTGCAGGAGTAGGATTAGCCGTAGTTTCATTATTTTTTCTATTATCATTGTTGGTAGAGGCTCCTATTGAAGGACAGTTCAGTAGAGATAAGAAGCACGAAGTATTATTAATCTGTTTTGGTAAAATCAAAATGTTTATGCTAAACAAAATAGTTAATAAAGAATACTCTATGATGAGAAAGAGCAATGAAGAAACATTAAGAATTTGGATAAAAGACAAAGGTAAAATCGGTGCTCTTATTATAAAATTGAATGGAAATACTTTTATTAGAATGTTACCGAAAGATATTTCAGATGAATGTTTGGAAGAGTTAACAGTTAATTTCAAAGAAATAGCAGAGCTATATTTAGATAATTATGAAGAACTTTATGATGCCGTAAAATTACTATTTGATAAGGATTTATTATCATTAGGTATGAAAATATGTGATATTTCTTCATATTTAAGGGATCATAATCTTACATACAACGATACTACTATAGAAGAAATAAAAGAAAAAATAAGGAAAAAAATTAGTAAGAATGAAAAATCAGTTTATGTAAATGAAATTGGAGTAGAAGAGGTAGATGAATTATTAAATGGTATGAATATTTTAATAAAATAGTTTTTTCCTTAGAATAAATATAACATAATATAGAGTCAGTTTCTGTTATAGACTGGCTTTTTTTTATTTTTAAGAAACTATAATAA
>NZ_WHJC01000218.1 GCF_009295725.1 Clostridium tarantellae | reverse complement strand
TATATAAAATTGAAATTATCAATACAACAAAATTTTCAAATCCTCTTTTATAAAAAATATTTTTATACTCAACTAAATAACTGTTTAATGTTTTAATTACTTGTAAAGTGGTGTTAAGTAATAATCAGCTAAAAATGGTATAATATATTTAAAGTTAAAAAAAGTTAAAGGAGGAATTTATGGGGGAATGGAATCCGATTTGGACAGATGAAGTTAAAATTGAAAATGGTGGTAGATATCCATTGCTACTTAATAGGTTTCATGATCATATGGAAGAAATATTGATAAAAGGAATAGTATCTACTACACAGAGATTAAGATATATTTCATATTGTGTTTGGGCAATTGGTGATATTGAAGAATCAATGGATTGTAATACTTATTCAGAATTTGTAAGAGCTTTTAGAGTGAGAGAAAGTGCATTAGCAGTGGGTTTACTTTTATTAAGTCCTGAAACGAAATTAGGTAATTATAATATATATGGTGTTGACACTATGAGTTCTATTGTAAATGATGTGGATAAAGCTTATGATTGTGAATTTAAAGTTTTATCATCACAAGAGTTGGGTGCATTTGGACAGTATTATAAGGGAACGATTCAAAATTGTGGGTTAATTTATGTTAATGAAGAGGGAGTAGTTAAATTGACTCCAACAGGACAAGAACTATATAAGATAATGGTTAATACATATAAGAATTCTAAATATTATAATTTATATAAAGGTAAGAAAAATATACCAGGACAAATATTGAAAGAATGGGCTAGTGTAAATGAATATGATAATATTACAGATGCATTACATAAAGCAGAAAGAGAATTTTATAAAAGAATATTATTTCATTTAGAAACAAAATATGTTTCAGATTTTAGAAGAGATACACTAACTATTTATTTAGAGTGCATAAGAGAATGTAATAAGCATAGCTTAGAGTTTAATGAACATATTATTAGAAATAGTCTCTATTATAAGAGAATAGAAACAGAAAATGAGATAATAAAATTTGAAATGTCATCCTTTCTTGATGATGCAGTGTTTTATTGGAGTATATATGAAACACAAGTATATTTTAGATGGTGGATTTCAGAATACTTACGATACTTTTTGAAAAGCTTATCTAGTGAGTCAGATGGTATGACTGTTGATGAAGTAATAGAAAATATAGACCAAGATATATTTAATGCTAAAATAAGAAAGCTTACAGATATAGATAAAAATTATTTTATTCTTACCTTTAAGGAATTAAGTAACTGTATTGAAAAGATAAATGATTTAGGTAAGTACTTATTAGAGGATGATTTAAGTTATGAAGAAATTGAAAACATTTCACATTTTTCAGCAGATCTATTAAGTATATTAGTTTTATTATATGAGAAGTATAAAGAACTAAAAAAGGATAAGAGATACATAGATGTAAGTTTAAAGTTAATAGATGATTATTGGTTTGATGAATTTTTTAGAGAAATAGATAGTATTAACAAATATAAAGTACCTGACTTATTACGAATAATTTTAAATAGATATGTAATACAAAAGCATGATAATGCAATGTATGCAAAAAATGATTTAAGAAGATGTTGGTTTACAAGAAGTGGTGATAAATATCAATTCCAATCAAATTCAAGCAGTATCTGGAGACCCGCAAAGCATAGGATTATATGTAATTTTTTATTTGATATGGGGCTAATAGCTGTAGATGATGAAATATATGTTATGACAGAGGAAGGAAATATTTTTTATAAAGAATTAAGAGAGAAGATTTATAATTATGAATAATTTTATTGATGACATATTTAACAAAAATAAAAATTTTGAGATGGGTATATTTTGTACCTATAGTTTTAATACTGATTTTTTTGAAAACTATATACTTAATTTGAAAGGGGTAAACACTTGTAGAAATATAAGTATCTTTACAGATAGAGAAATGTATAATAATTCATTCAATGCTGGTGAAATGACAAAGCCGAAATGGATTAACAAAAAGTATTTAGTTACACCAATAGATACTAATGGAGTATTTCATCCTAAATTGTATTTACTTGCTTCAGAAAAAAGTGTAAGTATTGGAGTAGGAAGTGCAAACTTAACAAGAGAAGGATTAGCAAGTAATTTAGAGATAATATCAACATTTGAAGTTACTGAGAAAAATAAAAAATATAGTGGGCTGTTAAAAGAATGTTTAGAATTTCTAAGAGAACTAAGTTTATATTCAAATAGTGCAAGTGCAATAAAAAGTGTAGATACATTTATAAATTATACAAGCCATCTATTAAGTGAAGAAAAATCAGAAATAAGATTTTTAAATAACTTTAATGAGGCAATATTACCTACAATTGTTAAAGAATTAGAAGATAATACGGTAAACAATATTAAAGTAATTTCACCATTTTATGATAAGGAACTAGAAGTATATAAGTATTTAAGAAATATATATCATGAAGCTAAAATTGATATATTTGTTCAACAAAAAAAATCAAACTTTCCTACTGAAAAATATAATTATTTTGATCTAAATACATCATTATATGTTTATATGGGACAAGATAGATATATGCATGGGAAAGCAATTGTATTTGATACTAATAAAGGCAGATTTTTATTGACAGGAAGTACAAATTTTACTAAAAGTGCATTGTTAGATAAAGAATTTAAAGCAAATATTGAAACGGCTATTTGGGGAAATATTGATGAAGATATAGTAAATAACTTAATTAAACCTAATGGAGTTACTATAACTAAACTTAATAATATTAAAGAGCTTAACGTTACTAAAATAGATAATAAAAGTGACTCTTTAAAAGAAAGATTAATATATAACTGGTTAATAGAAGCTTTAAATGATAACAATACTTTAAGAATTACATTAAATAATGAACAAGATATTATGCCAGTAAATTTAATATTTAATGGTGATGAAGATAATAAAATTGATTTTAGGTCTGAAATAGTTATAAAAGATATCTCTAAAAAAAACTTAGAATATGTTCAAGTAGAGGGCATTAATAATGAAAATATTATTGTTAAATCAAGTAGCATTTGGATAATTAAATTAGAAAAGGATAGAGAGTACACGGTAAAGAAAAGTTATAGCATAGATAATCCATATCAAATTACTTCAATATTAAATGAATTAATTGAAAATGGTTCAGAACAGGAATTAATTGAATATTTATTAAGATTTAATATTCCATTAGATTTAGTTTTATTTAATGGATGGGGTAGAGGACTTTCAGCAAGTGAAAGTAAAGGAAATGTTTTTGGTGAATTAGTTCAACAAAATAAGAGTATATTTAAAAATAATAATATATTTGATGCTACACAAAAATTTCTAAAGAATAATTATGAAAAATTAAATATACACTACGAAAATATTCAATTAAATAAATTAGATAACATGATGCTTATATATGGAACAATATTTAATATGATGAGTGTTTTTAATGGATATATTATAAACTTGAATAATTCTAATGAAATTGAAGCTGATAACTGGGTAATTATAAGGAAGTATTATGATATTATGTTAAAGTATATTGAAAAAGTTTTAACATTAATATGGAAAAGTGAAGAATATTATACTTTTCAAGAACAAGTTAATAAAATGATAAAGAAAGATAAGCAAAAAACATTACTAAATATATCTTCCTTTAAAGAGTTTATTATCAAAAGAGATTATGAATATCAATATAAATTAAGTCTTGACACATCTAAAGATATTATATTTAAGATAGATGAATACATTACCAAATTTAAGGTGAAAAATAAAAATGGAAATCTTGTAAAACCATTTATTTCACAGAATGGAATGAAAGATATTTATATAAATAAAAGAGAAAATATATTAAGTTTAGTAGATAGTTTAATTACTGATTTTAACAATTGGCATAGGTGAAAAATAGGTTTAATTAAGGAGCAAAGAGAAAAAGATAGGATATGATTAATCAAATATACATATTGAAGAGGCAATATACTTTCTAGAGTATTTATTTTTAATACAGAATGATGACTTTTCTGAAAAGTTTAAGAAATTTAAAGATAATGTAGGAGGTGTTAGAAAAATGACTATTGATGAAATAAGAGAAAAGTATTTAGAAGAAAAAAGTAAGGAAGAAGGAATTAAACTTACAAAGAAAGTATTAAAACTGTTTAGTAATGGTGAAACGGTAGAAAATATTGCAAAGATATGTGAAGTATCTGAAGATATAGTTAAAGAAATAATAGAATAAAAAATGAACTAATCACCTGAAGACTAATATTAACTTGTTAGCCTTTGGGGGATTTTTTAGTGGGTGCACTTTTTAGCAGAAACCCTAAACAATTTAGCGATAATTAAAGTAAAAAAAAAGGCGCTAAATTGTATCAATGTTGCAGTGCTAGGATAACAGGAACAACACACTTTAGTATTAGTTTTTTTGGACAAATTGGAATAGAATAAGAAAATAGGCTTTTTGCAACTCATATGAAAGAGGATGATGTTATAATGGGATATACAGACACTTTAGAAGAAGCTATTGTAGAAGTTGATGAATGGACAAAGCCTAAGGTTATTTTTATTGTAGCTTCATCTGTTAGTGCTATAATTGGAACTGACTTAAAAGGGGTATGTAGAGCTATTCAGCTTAAAGTATCAACTAAGTTATATGCTTTAGAAAATGGAGGTTTTAGAGGGGATTATACTACTGGTTTAAAGATTGTTTTTGACAATTTGATTAAGGATATGATTGGTGAAGACTCAGAAAAAATAGAAAATACGTTTAATATATTAGGTACATCTTTATATAGTTATCGTATGCGTTCTGATATTAATGAAATTAAAGATTTAATGAAAGATAGTTTTGGCTATAATTCAATAGCAACGTTATGTGTGGATACAAGTGAGGAAGTTATTAGAAATAGTGTTAAAGCTAAATTAAATATTGTGATTTCTTTTGAAGCTTTAGAATTAGCAAAGTATATGGAAAAGATTTATAATATACCCTATATTTATGGAACACCATATGGATATAAGGGTACATTAGATTGGCTGAAAGAAGTAGAAGAGATTATAGATTCAAAGATTAATAGTGCAGTAATGGAAAGTTTAATGAAAAAAATTATGATGATTAAGCATTACCCAATGTATAATAGAATGCTTAAAAATAACAAACCTAATATAAGTATATATAGTGAATATGATAGGCTATTAGGTTTTGAGAAAATAGTAAATGAACTTGGTTTTAATATAGATAGTCTTATATGTAGTCATAGTACTAAAGATATAGAAAACAAAAAGTTTGATACTTTAAAGTCAGAAAAAGCAAGAATAGATATATTTAATAACAAGAATAATCAATTAATTATAGCTGATGATGTAACATTAAGAATGAGTAATAATAGTAATACAAAGTTTAGAGTTAGTATGCCGATTATATATAGAAGTCAAGTAGCTAATCATATTCCATTAGTAGGAATAAAGGGAATGGATTATTTCTTAGAATATGTTGATGAATATTTACAAACTTTGAGTTAATAAATATTTTTATTATAGAATTATTTATATAAATTAAATATTCTACAAGATTTTATAAATTTATTAGTTATGATTAAGTTATGTATCATACCCTGATTAATTAATAGTAGAATCAATAGAGGATTATAAAACTGATTTCAATATATAATTGAAG
>NZ_WHJC01000217.1 GCF_009295725.1 Clostridium tarantellae | reverse complement strand
AAACTTCATTTTGTATATCACATCTTATTTTATCATGTAATCCTTTTTTAAATTTTAAAAAACTTATGTCCTCTACATTACTTTTGGAATTAACATTAAAATCTAATTCTTTTAAAGATTTATTTAATATCATAGTAATATTAGAATCTTCTAACTTAAAACCATAATCTTTCAAACTATCCTCTCCATTATTACAACTTTCGTAAATAAATTTAATTCCTGATAGTTTTCCTTTTAATTTTATACTTTCAGTTTTATCATTAGTTTTTTTTATCTTTATTATATTACTTATATATGCTATAAAAGAATCCATATATTCAATTTTCCATATCATAATAACCTTTTTATCTTTAATTATTTTCAGATAAAATCCTGTAAATATGTCATAAAATATATTATTATATTTTATTTTACTTATATAAATAAAATAATCCCAGAATTTAAATTGTTTTATTTCCATAACTACCTCTTAACATTATGATATAAGTATAGTATAAAATATTTTTCAATTAAATTCTAGGATTTTTTAATATTTAATTAGTTCAATTATTTATTCTTAATTTTTTCAATAACTTCTTTAATTACCCATTCAGGTGTTGAAGCACCAGCAGTAATTCCAATAGTTATATCTTTATTTTTTAATAATTCATTTGTTAATTCTTTGGAATTTTCTATATGATAAGCTTCGTTACAATTTTTTTTGCATATTTCATATAATTTAGTTGTATTAGAGCTATTTTTTCCACCAATAACAATTATTTTATCAGCACTTTCTGAAAGTTCTTTAGCACTTTTTTGTCTAACATCTGTTGCTGAACAAATAGTATTAAATGCAACTATTTCTTTAGAACAATTAGCTATAGCAGTTAATACTTTATTCCAAGTTTCTTTCTTTTCTGTAGTTTGACATAACACACATACTCTTTTAGGAAATTCCTTTGGAATATTTTTACCATTAACTATAATTGCTTCATCATTACACCATCCATTAATACCAACTACCTCAGGATGTTTTTCATCACCAATAATTATTATTTTATAACCTTTTTCATAATAAGTTTTTGCTTTTTGTTGAATATTAGTCACATATGGACAAGTAGCATTTACTACTATTAATCCTTTATTTTTTAATATTTCTATAACATTAGCCTTTACCCCATGAGACCTTATTAAAATAACATCTCCCTCACATAAATTATCTATATCTTTAATATCTATAGCATACACATTATTATGTTCTAAATATTTTACAGCATCATTATTATGTATAAGAGGACCTAGAGTATAAATATTTTTTTTATACTGTTTTTGTGTTTTTATAGCTTCATCTACAGCTCTTTTAACTCCAAAGCAAAAACCAGCATTTTCAGCTAATACCACTTTAATATTCATTTTATTTCTCCATATAACCTGATATTTTATTTACTACTTCTTCTATATTTAATCCAGTAGTATCTATTTCTATTGCATCTTCAGCCTTTTTTAAAGGATCTACTTCTCTATTAGTATCTAAATAATCTCTTTTTTTAATATCTTCAAGTATAATATCATACTTAACATCTAATCCTTTTTCTCTTAACTCTTTATATCTTCTATCTGCTCTTTCTTCTGCACTTGCTGTTAAGAAAAACTTATAATTAGCATCCTTTAATACTACTGTCCCAATATCTCTTCCATCCATTATAACATTAAACTTTAATGACATAGCTCTCATTTGTTCTACAAGTTTTTCTCTAACTTCTTTAACTGATGCATAAGCTGATACACTATTACTTATTTTAGGTAATGTAAGTTCATTATTAATATTAACACCATTTAATATAAGTTCATTATTTTCAAAATGCATTTCCATTATATTTATTACATCCATTAAAAGTTTCACATTATTTGAACTAATATTATTTTCTAAAGCTTTTAGTGTTACTGCTCTATACATTGAGCCTGTATTTATGTACATTAAATTAAATCTTTCTGCTAATAGTTTAGCTATTGTACTTTTTCCCGCACCAGCTGGTCCATCTATAGCAACTGTCATTCTCATAACTATTCCACCTTTCAAAGTTTAAATTTCTTTTCCTGCTAAATACCCTGTAGATAATGCAATTTGTACATTATATCCACCCGTAAAAGCATCTACATCTATAAGTTCTCCAGCAAAAGATAAGTTATTTATTAGTTTAGATTTCATAGTTGAAGGATCTATTTCTTTAGTGCAAACTCCACCTGCTGTTACTATTGCCTCGGCTATAGGCCTTAATCCTTTTACAGAAAAAGTTAAATTTTTAAGAATATTAAGTAAATTCTTTCTTTCCTCTTTAGTAATTGAATTTACTTTTTTATTCTCATCAATACCACTTAAATTAATTATTATAGGTATTAATTTTTTAGGTAATAATTCATCTAAAGAATTTTTAAAATCCTTATTTAAATTTTTCTGAAAATCCTTTTGTATTCTTTTATCTAACTCACTTATTTCTAAAGCAGGCTTTAAATCTATAGATATATGATAATTTTTTTTATCTTTTATAAACCTACTTCCACTTAACACCAAAGGACCTGATATTCCAAAATGAGTAAAAATCATTTCACCTAAATTTTTATATAAAACCTTTTTATTAGATTTATCAATTATTTTTAATTCAACATTTTTTAATGATAATCCTTGTAACTCTTTTACCCAAACATCTTCTATTTCTATAGGTACTAAAGAAGGTTTAGTATCTACAATTTTATGTCCTAATAACTGACTTAAATTATGACCTATACCTGTGGAACCTGTTAATGGATATGATTTTCCTCCAGTACATAATATGAAATGATCACCAAAGATTTTTTCACCGTTTTCTAACTGTAAATAATTTATTTTTTTATCACTTATATTCCATTTAACAACTTTGCTATGTAATCTTACATTTACATTAGCTTTATTTAGTTCTTTACTTAATGCTAATATTATATCTGATGATTTATCAGACTCAGGAAAAACTCTCATTCCTCTTTCTACCTTTAATTTAACTCCTGCATTTTCAAAAAAATTCATAACATCAATATTAGTATAAGTATATAATGCACTATATAAAAAGTGAGGATTTCCTGGTATAAAATCAAAAAATTCACTTATATCTTTAGCATTTGTAACATTACATCTTCCTTTTCCAGTAATAAATAGCTTTTTACCTAATCTTTCATTACTTTCTAAAAGTGTAACTTCATTATCTTTTGAAGCGGCTATGGCTGCCATCATTCCTGCTGGTCCACCACCTATAATTATTACTTTTGACAAAAGTATCAGCTCCTTAAATTGTAGTAAAACAAATTATATGATAAACTTACTTTTTTATTTTGTCAATAAAATAAAGAAGCTCCCATAGGAGCTTCAAAACTAATATTCTGAATTATTTTTATTGTGAGAATAAACATTATAATCCTGCCATATTTTTTCTAAGTTATTAAAAGTATAGGAAATTTTATCTTTTTCTCTCATTCCTACTGCTATTATAAGAGCATTTATTATACTTAAAGGAGCTACTAAAGAATCTACAAAAGATGTCATATTACTTTGAGCAATTAATGTATAATCTGCTTTTGTTGCTAATGGTGATATTAAACTATCTGTTATAGCTAAAACTTTAGCTTCTCTACTATGAGCAAATTCTAATGCATCTATAGTTTTAACTGCATATCTTGGAAAACCAATTCCTATAACTAAATCACCTTCTCCTAAATTTAACATTTGCTCAAATATATCACTTATCCCATTAGATACTATTTTAACATTTTCTAAGATAATATTTAAATAAAAACCTAAAAATTCAGCTAAAACTGTTGAACTTCTTAACCCTACTATATAAATTCTTTTTGCTTTAAATATCTCATTAACTACTTCCTCAAAAGTATTATGATTAATTTTTTCTAATGTAGCTCTTATATTTTCTATATCTGATTTTAAAACACTTTTTAAAGCATTTTCTTCACTTACAAAATCATTAGATAATTCTAATCTTTGAACTGAAGTAAGTTTATTTTTAATTAATTCCTGTAAAGCTTTTTGCAATTTAGGATATCCTGTAAATCCAAGTTCAATAGCAAATCTAACTACTGTTGATTCACTAACTCCCACATTCATTCCTAATTTTGCTGCAGTCATAAATGCTGCTTTATCATAATTTTTTAATATATATTCTGCTATAAGTTTTTGCCCTTTACTTAATCTTTGAAATTTAACTTGAATTATTCTCATTAAATCTTGAGTGTTTTCCATATATCTTTCCTTTCTATTATAATAATTTAAATTTATAAATAATTTTTTTATTTACATATAAACGTATATAACTTTAAAGTAAATTATTTCTTTTCTATTATAATTAATGAAGGAGGATTATTATTTCTATTTAAAAATTGTTGATATATCACCCCATATCTATTTTTAGGTAATGTTTTAACAAATTTTAATATTTCTTCTTTTTCCACATTTCCCTCTTCATGACCACTATAAATGCCAATAAACATAAGTCCATTTTGTGCTAATATATCCAATCCTTCACATATACTTTTTAAAGTTGTATTTGCTTTAGTGGTTATATGTTTATTTTCCCCAGGTAAATAGCCTAAATTATAAATTATACACTCTACAGACTCTTTTACATAGTTTTTAAAATATTCATGAGAATCATTAATAACTATTACATTATTTTTAGCTTTTTCTTTATATGTATTAGTTGCCAATTCTTGTATATCAAAAGTATATACTTTATTAAAAATTTCACTTAAAAAATCAGTATCATGACCATTTCCTAAGGTAGCATCAATAGCAACATTTTTTTCTTTTAAATAAGTTTTTATTATATTATGATATAATTCACTTATATTAGTAACATATTTAAACATTTTTTTCTCCTATAATGAATTCAAATATTTTAACTCTTCTAATGAAAGATTCCTCCATTCTCCTTTTTTTAAATGGTTAAGTTTTATTTTGCCTATTGAAACTCTTTTTAAAGAAACAACTTCATGACCTAAAGCAGAACACATCCTTCTTATTTGTCTATTTTTCCCTTCATGAATTATTATTTCTACCATAGAACTATTAGCATACTCTTTTATTACTTTTATTTTTGCTTCTGATGTAGTATAGTCTCCTATGTTTACACCAGTTTGAAATTTTAATAATTCTTCTTTAGAAAATTTACCTTTTACTAATGCAATGTATGTTTTATCTACATTTACTCTTGGATGAATTATCCTATTGTAAATTTCTCCATCATTTGTTAATAAAAGAAGTCCTGAACTATCATAATCTAATCTACCTATTGGATAAATTCTTTCATTAACATTTACTATATCTAGTATTGTTTTTCTACCTTTTTCATCTTTATTAGTAGTAACATATCCTTCAGGTTTATTTAGCATTATATATACTTTTGATTTCTCTGGTTTTATTAAAGTTTCATTAACATATACTTTATCAATGTCTGCATTAATTTTTGTACCTAATTCAGTAATATTTTCACCATTAACTTTAACTTTGCCATTAGTAATTAACTCTTCACATTTTCTTCTAGACGCAACTCCACATCTAGCCATATATTTTTGTAATCTTTCTTCCATTAAGTATATCACTCCATATTAATATATTTATAATAATTTTAAATAAAAATTTAATATTTTGCAAGATTATATAT
>NZ_WHJC01000216.1 GCF_009295725.1 Clostridium tarantellae | reverse complement strand
ATAATAAAAATAAATTTTATAAAAAAATAGATATGAATAATTAAAAATTAACTTATTCACACCTATTAATATTATAAAAAAATGAAAAAAATACGATTGTTAAACATATGTTCTTTTGCTTATATATGAACATATTAATAAATGAATATATTAATAAATGAACATGCTTACTTTAGAATTTTAAAGTTTAAAAATTCTATTTCATACTTATCAATAATATTATCTTTATTTAAATCTAAATAGTTAATTTCATTCCAATTAATATCTTTATTATTATAGCCATAGTGTTTTGATATAATAGATAAATCACCTATATCAAATTTTCCATTATTATTAATATCACCTGTATTTTCTAATATAATTAAAGAATTAAAATTAGCTATTGCTACCTTTAAGCTTTCTATAGCTTTTAAATATTCTTCTTCTGTTGAATTTAAATTATTATTTACCTCTTCAGCAGCTAATATACTATTATTTAAATTCACCTTAGCACCTTTATGATATTGATCTACTTCAAAACCCTCTATAGCAATATTATTTAAAGTTTTTGCCTCGTTTATTAATAAGGTTAATTCATTATTCTTTTCCACAATCACCTTAGAATTAATTGTTAAATTAGTATTTTCAACTCTTCCTTTAACCTGAAATTCTCCTTCTTTATTATATAATGAAGAATCTATGTCTTCCCATAATACATTGTGTTCTTTTAATGTATTATCATTATATTTAATATTTGCTTTATCAGGCATATTAGGAGCTTTTCCTATTGTAGTTTTTATAATTATTTCTTCATTTAATTCCATAGCATTAGCTTTTACATTAACTATACAATTAGCTTTTATGTCACTACCATTTACAAAACCTTCTATAGTAAAATTTCCAACTTCTTTACATTTAGTTATATCATAATCATTCCATTTAACAGGAACATATAAATTTTCACCATTACTTAAATTAGCTAGTACTTTCTTAGGAAGAAGAGGTGCTCTACCTAATATAGTATCTACATTTAAATTATCACTTGATATTATAGAAACTTCATCTCTATAAAAATACATTTCAGCTAAAGAAGCAAAGCCACCTACACCCTTTTTAGCTATTAATTTAACATAAGAAGCTTTTGTATTATCAAAGGTTACTATTTTTTCACTTCTATCTGAATAATTATTACCATACGTCCAAGTACCTTCACTAATCTTATTAAAATTTACACCATCATTAGATAAAGCTAACTCATACTCAGTAATTATTCCATTAGAACTCCCCTCTTGTCTTGGTAAAAATCCTATTTTATTCAACTCATATTCTCTACCTAAGTTTATAGTAATTGAATGTGGTAATGTGTTTGCTTCATCCCACTTAGTATGCCACATACTGTTTTTATTGCTATCTAATACTGATTTAGCTGAGTTATTTTCTTTATCCAATTCTTCACTAGTAGCACTAGCTATCATAGTACTAGTATTAATTAAAGATAGATTTTCTATATCATTTTTATTATTATATATTTTAATATATTCCTCTTCTATTTCAGCAGTATCATTAGATAAACCATTAATCCAATGTTCAAAAAAGTCATTAGAATTCCTAGTACCTAAAGTAAAATCACATAAAAATTCATTATCCATATATAATTTTCCATTACCACTATCCACAACCACTTTCCAATCATGCCAATTATTGTCTATATTAATATCTTTAATTTTTGTCCAAGCATCATTAGAGGTTATAGCATAAATACCATTAGGTTTAAAATCTAACATTAATCTATACTTTCCATCACAAACCTTAGTACCTAAAGTTACGTTATTTCCAAGTGAGCCAGCTACAAAATCTTTAAATTTCACCTTGAATTCAATAGTATAATCTTCTGTTATATTTACATTAGTATTAGTTAATGAAGTATTAGAATTAGTATTACTAAACATTTTAAGATTTCCTTCTTCGTTTAAAGAAACACTTCCATTTCCATTAATATTCCAATAATCTAAAGAAGTCCATTCATCATCAAGTGTAATATCACTGGTAATAGAATAAATTTCTTTTGGTATTTCATTTAAAGGATCTAAACTTTGTTCACCTTTAGTTAACCACTCTAAATTAAATTTAGCTAAAGTCAATTTATTATAGCCATCTTTTTCATATAAACAATATATTTTATTTTTATCATTACTTACAGCTAAATCTGAATAAGCTGCTCCACCAGTATAAATTGTTCTAGTTATAGGCCAAGTTTTTCCTTCATCCATAGACATTTTTATAGTTAAATTACTTCTTCCTGAAGTATTATTTATATTAGAAAATAAAATTCTATTGTTATAATATTCATCATCAGAAGTAAATCTTGCCATACTTCCAAAACATATTGCATCATCTAATTCTTCATTATGTTCAGGAGTTGTCCAATTATCATTACCATTTTCACTAATAGTTAAAGCTCTTTTTTTAGTTGAAGAGGTATTTCGCATATTAAGCATTACATCCCCAGTATTTAACTCAACAGCAGTAGTCTCGTTAGGATTAGGCATATAGCTTTCAGCTGGAATTATATCTCCTCTATGCCATGTCACTCCATTATCATCACTATAAATAGTAGATACTACAGAAGGTGCATGACTTTTATTTAAAGATAACCATACAGGTACAAGTAATCTACCATTTTCAAGTTTTATTCCATGTCCAGGCCCTGTAGCTATCACTGTCCAATTATATTCATCTTTAAACTCATCAAAAGTACTTGTTATTTCAATGGATTCAGACCAAGTAAGTCCATCATCTTCACTTTTTATATAATATGCAGTGGCATATCCCTTACAATAAACCATATGCACTGTACCTGTTTCTTCATCAGTTATCATAACAGGATTATTATAAGTGCTAGATGTTTCAATACCATTTGCTAAAATTGTAGGCTCACTCCAAGTCTCTCCACCATCTTCACTTCTTTTTAAAATTATATCCATAGTTGCCCAATCAGAATAATTGCTTCTAGCTTCACAGTAAGCTAGTAATGTTCCTTTAGAAGTTACAACTATACCTGGTATTCTTGTAGAACCATAGCCATCCTTATTACTATCAAAAACAATGCTTTCTTCAAATAATTCTTCATTAGTAAATTCATTTAACATTGTATTAGCTAAAATTTTTATTGGTTTAGAAAAATTAGTTGCAAATATACTTAACATAAATAAAGTACAAAATACACTAATTTTTTTCAAGAAATTTTTTTTCAACATATTCACTCTCCACCCTTTTTAAAATTAAACTTTCAACTAATTATACGTTTACAGCATTATAAAAATGTTATTAAAATAAAAAAAGCCTAAAACTATTTAAAGCTTATAGGCTACTTAGTAAATTATGCATTAAAAACCTCTTTAATAAAATTCCACGTTTCTTTTGGTTTAATAATAAATGTAATAAATATTTTAATAAGTATAATCTTTATTAAAATAATAAATAAAAAATTTAAAGTTAAACTGTAAAAAAATAAAAAACACATACAAATTAAAATGTCCCAAATTAACATCTTATTGCAAAAGTTAATTATTTTATTATGTCTTCTTTCTATTAGTTCTTTTAATCTTCCATCCTCATCATAAAAACAAATATCATTTAAATCTAAATTTTCATCCTGAAAATCCTCTTCTAAGTGTAATTTAGTAGTACTTAATAATTTACTTTTTAATTTTTTAAAAGTATTTTTCATTTTATTCTCCTCATTATTAAAATTTTATTAGTACGTACAAAAACTTTTACAAAAATACGATAAAATATTTCCAATTAATATTTTATCATATTTTTGTACTTTTTGTATTATTTTGCATTAAAATTTATCATTATAATATAAAAATCCCACTTAAACTTAAATTTTTAAAGTTATTATATTTTTAAAAATCCATCAGTTTAAACTGATGGATTTACTTAGAAAATAATAGTTTCATTTATGAAATTACTTATTTAATTTATTATTTTCCTTAGCCCATGTATCTATTTGTATTTGCATTTCTTTTTGTATTTTTTCTATTCCTTGCTCTTTTAATTTAGAATTGAATTTAGGTAAATACTCATCCACATTCACAGAACCACTATATAAAGTAGCTTTAAATTCATTAAGAACATTAGTTATAGCTGCTATTTCATTTGATACTGGCTCAGTATTAAATTTAAATCCTAATATTGGTGAAGTTTTAGCAGCAGAATTAAATTCTTCAAACATCTCCCACTTATTAGTATCCTCATTATCTAATACATTAAGAAGGTACATATTTCCTAATGTATAATAGGGTACTCCATATCCACCAGTCTCATTATTTTCAATTAGTTTAATCTGATTATCTCCAATTTTATTATAGTGAGTTCCTTCTATGCCATAATTAACTAAATTTCTTACATATGGATCTGTATTTAAAAGATTTAAAAACTCAACAGCCTTCTCAGGATGTTTTGAAGTGTTAGAAATAGCCATTACTGAACCTGTAGTAGACGTATTTGTAATATAAGTATCCATTACATCGGAAGTAACTACTTCATATTTAAGATTATTACTCCAAACCCTATCTGCTCCAGGTTGTCCATCTGCTTTAGTTACAAATCTTTTAATAGAAGAATTACCTTTAGTAGTAGCTGAATCTTGATTAATGTATCCTAATTTGTAATATTTATGCATGGTTTTTAAAGTTTTCTCCATTTCAGGAGTTTCAAATATATTTTGAATCTTAAAAGTTCCATCTTCATTGTATGGATCAATATAAGATATTCCTAATGGTTCAACTATATAATCAAAGGTAGTTTGAGATGTGAAATGAGTTCCTTCCACATAAAACGGAACTACATCAGGCTCATTTTCCTTTATAACTTTTAACCATGGCTCTAAATCTTCAAAAGAATGAATATCTTCATAAGGAATATTATACTTATCTACATATTCCTTAGTAAAACGCCACATAGGAACAACTCCAAGCTCCTTTTGAGCTGGAACACCATATATCTTTCCATCTACAGCAACTCCCTCCCAAAATCTTGAATCAATAGTTTCCTTCATATCTTTGCCTTCATTTTCAAGAAGTTCTGTTAAGTCTAAATAAGCACCTTTTCTAGCATAAGTTAAATAATTCCAAGCGTTAGTAAACATTATGTCATACTCTTCACCAGAATTAACTACAACAGACATTTTTTGATCATAATCACCGTAACCTATAAACCTCATATCCACATTAACATCTATTTTCTCATCTAAATATTCATTAAGCTTACTTTGAACAATATCTAAATCCTTTGGTGATTCACCAATTGTATACCAAGTTAAAGTTACTAAATCTTTATTCTGATCTTTAGATGAATTTGAACTATTTCCACATCCAACTAAAATTGTTGTAGCCATTAATGTTGCTACTGTAACTGCTAACAATCTCTTTATCTTTGTCATAATATTCCTCCTAAAATTCCATAAAATCAATAATAACGTTTACATTATATTTATATTACATTAATCATAAAATTATTTATATATTTTTTAAATTAAAAGTAAAAACAGAAAAAAGAGTAATAATTTATTCAATGTCATTAAGATAAGATATTTTTTTATATCAAGCTTTCCTAGAAAATAAAATTTTTCTGGGAAAGCTTTTTGTTACCTAGAAATATTATTTTAAAATTTATTTTTAGGTATGACTAATAAGCA
>NZ_WHJC01000215.1 GCF_009295725.1 Clostridium tarantellae | reverse complement strand
CAGGAAAAACCTTACCTGAATTAATGAAAAGTGGAAAATCCCTTGGGGATGTATTAAATAGTATGAATGACTATGCTAAGAAAAATAATAAATCCTTAGCAGATATGTTTGGAAGTGCAGAAGCAGGTAAAGCAGCTCTTGTAATAGCTGAAAATGGTGGAAAAGATTTTAATAGTATTCTTAATCAAATGAATAATAGTGTTGGTGCTACAGATACAGCCTTTAAAAAAGTTAGTGCCACTACAGGAAACCAATTAAAGATAGCATTAAATGATGGTAAAAATGCCTTAATAGGTTTTGGTGATGTGATAGCCCCCTTTATATCAGTAGCTTCAAAAGGAATTTCAACAGTAACAAAAGGCTTTGAAGGATTAACCCAAAATCAAAAAAAATTTGTGGTGGGAGTAGGTTCTTTATTTGTAGCCACTAATTTAGCTTTAAGTGGATTTGGTAAATTTACTAAGGGAGTTAAAGGAAGTATAAAAGTATTAAAAGATCTTCCCACTAATACTAGAAAATCCATTAAATCCATAAAAGACTTTAGTAAAAGTATCGGGAGTGGAGTTAAAAATGTAGGTAAATTTTCTAAGTCAGTTGGTAAGATAGGATGGCAAGGTATTAGTAAAGGGGCATCCTTAGCAACAAAAGGAATTAAAGGACTTGGAAGGGGACTATTAACAGGAGCTAAAGCAGTGGGAAGATTTACTTTAAGTCTTGCTAAAATGATAGTTCAATTAACTATTGCAGGAGCAAAAATTGCTTTTAATACTGCTAAGTTAATAGCTCAAAAAATAGCCTTAATTGCCACCACTGTAGCTACTAAAGCTATGGAACTTGCACAAGCAGCACTGAATTTAGTTATGAGTTTAAATCCAATTACCCTAATTATAGGTTTATTAGTTGCTTTAGGTGCTACCTTTGTAATTCTTTATAATAAATGTGAATGGTTTAGAAATGGAGTTAATGCAGTTTGGAATGGAATAAAAACAGTGTTTTCATCCTTTGCATCTTTCTTAAAGGGAGCCTTTACAAGGGATTGGACCCAAAGTCTTGGACTTTTAGGAGTGCCACTAAATTGTTTATTTTCAGTAATTGGAGCAGTATGGAATGGAGTTAAAGGAGTTTTCAATGGAGTTCTTCAATTTCTACAAGGGGTATTCACTGGAAACTGGCATATGATATTTAGTGGTCTTGGAAATATAGTTAAATCTATCTTTGGAGCATTAGGTGGAGTAATTAAAGCTCCAATAAATGCAGCTATAAGTGGTATCAATTGGGTTGTATCTAAAGTTAATGGGTTAAGTTTTGATGTACCTTCTTGGGTGCCTGGTATTGGAGGACAACACTTTGGAATTAACTTACCTTCTATTCCAGCTCTAGCTGAAGGTGGTATAGTAACTAAATCAACTCTTGCATTAGTGGGAGAAGGTAAGGAACATGAAGCAGTTATTCCTTTATCAAAGTTAGATAAATTAGTAACTAATAGCTTAAAAAAGGTATTAAAAAATAAAGAAACCTCCACTAATAAACAGGAAGTTTACATAATAAAAAATTATTTAGATGGGGAAGAAATTAGTAATTATACCTATAGAAAAGTTAATAATAAATTAGCCATGGCCTGTAGAAGGAGATAAGAATGTTAATTAATAATATAGATATTTCTAAGTTTAATGCAAAACAATTAATAGTGGATATTCAACCAAGTAATATTATTTTAGAAAAGGAATGGGTAAAAAAATCCTTAAAACCAATTTTTATAGATTATAATATAACATTTAAAAACCTAAAGATAACCTTATATTTCCATGGAAATAATAGACAAGATATTTTAACTAATATTAGTAATCTAATAAGTTTATTAAAAGCAGAAAGTACATTAACCTTAGATGGATATAAAAATAAATTTATTTCATTTTTAATAAATAGTAATATTGAAAAAACCATAAGAAAAGATAGATATAAATTAAACCTAGAATTTGATAGTTATGAAGTTTCAGATTTTATAGAAGAAACTTTAAATAGAACTACTATGAAAACTATAAATATAAAAGGAAATTTAGAAACACCTTGTATAGTAGAAATTACTCCAATAGTAGATATTATAGATATAAAAATTGAAGGGTTATCAGAGGATCCTATTATAATTAAGAACTTAGAAAAAAATAAAACCCTAATTTTACATGGAATAGATGGCACTATAACAGTAGATGGAATAAATAAATTTTATGATGCAGATCTTTGGGAGTTTCCAAGATTAAAGCCAGGAAGTAATAATATAAAAATTTCAAGAAATGATTGTAATATAAAAATAAAATATAAAAGTAAATATGTTTAAATTGTTATTTTTTTGATACCAATAATTATTGATACTTTAGTATCTTTATTTTAGTAATTGTTAATTTATATAAAAAACTATATATAAATAATAATAAGTTTAAATATATAATTAAAAGGAGGATTAAATTGAGAAAAATATTTAAAACTTTTACTTTTTGGTTTTTTATCATAAGTATTTTAATAATATTAAATAATATATTAGGGAATGATGATAAAAACATATTATTAATTGGACTTAATCCTATCCTTAATGCAGTTGTTTATGTAGAACCATTTAGAAGTATAATATGGAATGATGGTCCTAATTTTAATATGTATATTGCTCACTTACTTACATTTATTATTTATGGTGGAATAATAGATAGTATTATTGCAATTATAAAATCAGTGAGAAGCAATTGAATTAAGAATAAGAAAGCAAAAAGCATCATTTAGAAATAATAATTAACCAATATTAAAAATTATGTAAATAATAGGTAGGTAGTTATGAATATAGAATTTTTAGAAAAGCAATTTGAAAAATATAAATTTAAATATCCAGAGTCATTTTTAAAAGCTATAGAATTAAATTTGATAGCTTTTGATTTGTGGAATATAATGGACGAAGATACAGTTGTTGATAGGGTTGAAGGGCTTAAGGAAAGATATCCACATAGGAAACTTATTCCTTTTGCAAGAAGATATGACAATGATGATATAGCATGTTTTGAAATAGGTAAGAGTAAAAAGGTTGAAATAATACATGACTTTGCATCAATAGGATATGAACAAAGAAAAGAATATAATGATTTTTGGGAATGGTTAGAAGAAGCTATTAAAGAAATGATCGAATATAATAGAGAAGAATTAAAGAGTTAATTGATATGAATTTTTTACAATTAAGCAAAAAAATATTAGTAGAACAATTTTAATTGATATTTATAAATGCTTTTATAATTTCATTGATTGACATACATAAACATTAAAAGTAATACTTAGAATTGCTTTAATTTAAATTAAAAATTATTTTTATCTAAAAAAACTTTAGTTTTATGTTACACATAAAAATATAAGAAAAAAACATATTAAATAGATTAAATTAGTAAACAAAAATGACTCATTAGCTTAAATGATTTAATGAGTCATTTTATTATTCAGTTTTATTTACAAAAGTAGATTATATAGTATTATTTTTAGATTTTGTAAAAAAAGTTATAGAAAGTATTGAAAAAGATATTGCAAAAATAAATATAAATTTATTTGAGAATGATTCTATAAGACTTGAAAGTGCAAATGATAATGTAATAAAACCTGACATAATATATTGTATTTTTTTATTTGATATCTTTTTCATGTAAAATCTCCTTTAAAAACTATAACTAAATTATTACAATTAATATTAGATTAAAAGTGTCTTTAAAGTTACATTTAATTGTAATATAATAATATATATACTGTTATATTCTTACAAATTAACAGTATATATTGTTATGATGTATGAAATTAACATAATGTTAAGTTTGTAAGAACTTAATTATTTAGGGAGGAGTCCCATGGAAAAGAATTTAAAAGAATTGTTAGATAATTATTATTTAATACCTAAAAATTCAATAAGTTTTGAAAATGAAATATATTGTTCCCAAGATACTTTTGAGGAACTTTTAAATGACTTTAGTGTAAATGAAGCTTATGAAGAAGAAACAGACTTAAAAAATATGTGTATAGTACCTAGAAAAACAGGTAAAAAGCTTTCACATAAAGAGGTTGAACAAATAAAAAAAGATACTAGATCTTATAGGGTAATAGCTAAAGATCTTAACATAAGTATTTGTATTATTAGTAAAATTAAAAATAATAAATATTAAGCTAAAATAAATAAAAAAGATAAGGAGATAGATTTATAAAAAAGTTAACTAAATCACAAAAATTAAAAGGAGAATGTTATGTATTTATATATGTTAGAACCAGAAGTAGCTGGTGAAATTGGTGAAAATACGATATATGATAATTTTGATGATGTAAGATATAAAAATTTCAAACCCAAAATATCTAAGTTGCATTTTATATTTTCAGGATGGTTAGGTGACGATATATTAGAAAGTACTCCATGTTTTATAATTACTGATAAATTAAAAATACAAATAGAAAAAAGTAATTTAATAGGGTATGAATTTCAGGATATAGAAATTTCATTAAGTGATGAATTTATTGAAATGTATCCTAATATAGAAATGCCACAATTTAAAAGATTGATACCTAAAGGTAGTGTTATTATAAATGATAAAACTTATACTAAATGGACTGGTGAAGATTTTAGTCTTTCAGATAAATCTTATTTGGTAGTTTCAGAAAGAGTATTAAATATAATTAATGAATTTAATATCGATAATTGTGATTTAAATAAATTAAGCCCTAAATTAGATTCATTTTAATTTGTAACTAATTAATATTAAAACAAAATAAATGAAAAATATATGGAGATAGATTTATGAAAAAGTTAACTAAATCACAGAAATTAAATATTTTTTCTAGTGCTTGTTTTTTATTTATTAGTATACTTGATTTTATTAAAAATAATAATTTATTTGGATTTATATATTTAACATTAGCATGTACTTTTATCTCTTTAACTTTTTCAGAAAAGAAGAATAAATAATTTAATGTTAATATTTAAATTGTTAGATATTTACTAAAGTATAATTTTAAATCTAATAAATGAACTAAGGAGCAATTTATATGATAGCCTATATAAAAAAAAATCAAAAAAGATTAACTGATATTCAATATATATTATTAGCAGTTATACTGGCATTTTTAACACAAATAATATTTCACTTATTTGCAATAATATTTTTTAAAGATAGTATAGATTTGAGTTCACCTTTTGTTGATCAATCTATAGGATTTATGATGATATATGGTTGCATTATTGCACCTGCGCTTGAATCCTTATTTATAATTTTTATAATTTGGATATTAAGAAAAATATTTCGTGTAAAGAAAAAAATATATTTATTAATAATAACATCAATAATTTTTACATCATTGCATAATTATAGTTTATATTATATGTTTTGCATTTTTCCAGTTTGTACCATAATTATATATTCATATTTATTTTATAAACCTAAAAACTTATCTTCATTTAAAATTATGTTTTATGTCCATGTTTTAATTAATATTTTTGCATTAGCTTTGAATTATTTGACGTAAATAAAGGTATACCATAAGTAACACTAAGTATTACTTATAATTACTTGTTAAAAATCTCTTAAAATTTATATAAAAAACATATGTAAATTTATAATATAAAACTTTTAAAACAAATATTAGCCTGAAATAAAATTTATTTCAGGCTAAAAAAATGC
>NZ_WHJC01000214.1 GCF_009295725.1 Clostridium tarantellae | reverse complement strand
GGAATATTGAGGTCTTACCACCGTTGAAATATTGATAAGGAAAACTACAGTGTATAACTTATCTTAATCCAAGTGAGAGCGGTGGCATGAAGCTATAATTAATATTGTAATGATATTCTAGCAATAGCCACTAGACAATTTGTTCATTGATAATTAAATACTGAATAATCCAAGGTTCGAGTAAGACTAAGAGATACGAACCCGAAGGTACTTAGTACAAGGAGGAATTAGTAGACTTGGAGGAAAGCTTAATCTTAGAGAAAAGACAATTACTAAGAAATAATGAGTATTATGATATGCAAGACACCTTTGATTGAATATATGAAAAATCATGTAATAATCATAAATTTGTTGACTTAATGGAGCATATAACTAATGAAAGCAACATTTTATTAGCTTATAGAAACATTAAAAATAATAAAGGCTCAAAAACTGTAGGAACTGATAATAAAAACATTGAGTATCTTAAAAATTTAAGAAAAGATGAATTTGTAGAATTAATGCAAAATAAATTTGATAACTATATGCCAAAAAGTGTGAGAAGAGAAGAAATTCCAAAGCACGATGGTAGATTAAGATCACTTGGAATTCCCTGTATTGAGGATAGAATAATACAACAATGCATTAAGCAAGTGTTAGAACCTATATGCGAAGCAAAATTCCACAACCATAGTTATGGTTTCAGACCTAATAGAAGTACATCTCATGCTATGGCAAGATGTATGCATCTAATGAATAGAGCAAAAAGTGGATATAGATATAAAAGGATTCTTTGATAATGTCAATCATAGTAAGTTAAAAAAACAACTATGGAAGCTTGGTATTAGAGATAAAAACCTACTAAGCATATTAGGGAAAATACTAATGTCGGAAATAGAAGGAATCGGAGTACCTGAAAAGGGAACGCCACAAGGTGGAATAATAAGTCCATTACACAAATATAGTTTTAAATGAACTAGATTGGTGGATTAGTTCTCAATGGGAAACATTCCAGACTAATCATTATCATAAACATAATGGAAATAGGTATAAGGTTCAAAAAACTACAAATTTAAAGGAACTGTGGCTTGTTAGATATGCAGATGATTTTAAAATATTTTGTAGAGACTATAAATCCTCAATAAAAATATTCAATGCAGTAAAACAATGGCTAAAAGAGCGTTTAGGATTAGATATAAGTAATGAAAAATCCAAGATAACAAATTTAAGAAGAAATTACACTGAATTTTTAGGATTTAGATTAAAGGTAAAATTAAAAAGAAATAAATATAGCTGCAATAGTAGAATTACTAAAAAAGCAAAACAAAATGCTATTGCAAAATTAAAAGAGCAAGTTAAAATAATACAGAAAAAACAAAAGATTAAAGAAGTATCAAAACTTAACTCAATGATATTAGGTAGTCATAACTATTATAAATATGCTACCAATGTGAGTATGGAGTTTTCGGATATAGATTTCTTAGTAAGAAAAACCTTGAAAATTAGATTAAAGAATTTAATTAGTAACAAACTCCGGTTATCCGAAACACATAAAAGACTTTATGGACAGTATAACGGAAAACCAATAACTATTATAGGCATAACAATGTTTCCTATCTATGGTTGTAAAACTAAAAAAGCTTTATGCTTTAACCAAAAGATATGCAACTATACAAGAAAAGGTAGAGAACTTATCCATGATAATTTAGTTGGTTACACTCACATAATTCAATATCTATTAAACCATCAATACCATTCACTATCAGTTGAATTTAATGATAATAAAATTTCATTAATTGCAGGTCAAAATGGAATATGCTCGGTTACAGGCAAAGCCTTAACCATTGGAAATATGGAGTGTCATCATAAAATACCAAAAAGTCTAGGTGGTACTGATGAATATAAGAATCTTGTGTGGTTAACAACACAGGTTCATAAACTTATACACAGCACAAACTTGGATACAATAGCTAAGTATCTAAATGTTTTAAATTTGGATAATAAAGGTTTGAAAAAAGTTAATTCTTTAAGAAAGTTAGTAGGAAATTCAGTTATTTAATTAAATGAAAAGTTCAAATTGTTGGAACGCCGTATGCGGTGAAAGTCGCACGTACGGTGTGGAGTGGGGGAAAAGTTGGAGATAACTTCAAAGACTTACCTATCACTATATATGTTAAATAATATAGAAAAAATAGATACGGAAAATAATATTGGAAAAACAGAAATTATGAATAAAAAAGATATTTTTGAATCTAAAAATAAATTATAATGTAACTTACATACAAAAAAACTCTAAGGTAAAAATAATCTTAGAGGTGATTTTATTATGAGTAGATTTAAAAAAATAGTTTGTTTTTTTATTTTAATTATGTTTTTATTTAATACAAAAGTTATATGCAGTATTAAAGAATATAATGAAGATTATATTTTAAATACAAAAGTTGATTTGTTAACTTTGAAATTAGCTTATAATGAATATATAAAAACTTTAGAAAAGGATAATAAAGGTTATATATATTTGGTATTTAACAATGGTAAAAAAATAATATATGATGATAATAAAGAAAAAAATTATGAAGAAAAATTAGCTAATCCTGATTTGCAAGATATGTTAGAAACTCCTTATAAATTAAATATGATAAAAGAAATTGAGGAAAAAAATATAGACCCAGGAAGAATAAGGGTGTACGATTTATTAAATATAGTTTATGGAAATGGAGAAAAAAACATAAGGTCAAATTTAACTATGGTAAAATCTTATTATGGTAATTTTCAATTTAATAAAGAAAATCATGGAGCAGAAAATTTAAAAAAAGTAATGGATAATGTAAAAATCATATGTAAAGAAAATAATAGAATAGTTAATTATGTATGTCCTATAAGTGGAACCTTTAATTATAGAGTTATAAGTGGTACTGGTAGATTAAGTGCACATTCTTATGGTATAGCTATTGATTTAAAAAGAGATAATGCAGATTATTGGAAATGGACAAATAAGGAAAAAGCAAGGGCGAGAATTTATAATTATCCTGAAGAATTGGTAAAAGTTTTTGAGGATAATGGTTTTATTTGGGGAGGAAAATGGAATCACTTTGATATATTACATTTCGAATATAGGCCTGAATTTATTATTAAATCAAAATACTTTAATAAAGATGATATAAAAAATAAAGAATGTTGGTATTATGGCATTAATGTTGATGATGATATTTTAAATTATATATCAAAAATAGAGGAAATATTAAAATAATTAATAAGATAAAACTTAGAAGGAAGTAGCTATAAAAATTTAATAGATTTTATTTTTATAGCTACTTTATTAATATTAAATTTAAAATTATTTATTATGAGATAACTTTGAGCGTTTAGTATATTTTTTTCCGTTACTATGACTTTCTCTTTTTTGTCCGTGCTCTATGCCAATTTCTGATCCTTGTTCACTATACATTTTTCTAAGCTCAGCATTAGATTTAGGTCTATCTTTTAATCTATTTTTGTTGTTATCCATAACTACTACCTCCTTTAAAAAATATTACAAAAATAGTTTGTACTTTTTATAAAATATTATGTGCTTTTATTAATAAATTTAATATTATAATAAATTTATTAATAAAAAATATTGACATAATATATTTTTTATCTTAAAATATATTATATTGTAATTAATAGATGTGTATCTTTAGCTCAGCTGGATAGAGAAACGCCCTTCTAAGGCGTGGGGCTGGGGTTCGAATCCCTAAAGGTACACCATATCGGGGTGTGGCGCAGATGGGAGCGCGCGTGGTTTGGGACCATGAGGTCGCAGGTTCGATCCCTGTCACCCCGACCATTAAAATTATAATAATATTTGCGGGTGTAGCTCAATGGTAGAGCCCTAGCCTTCCAAGCTAGTTACGTGGGTTCGATTCCCATCACCCGCTCCAAAAAAAGCTAACTTTTTAAAGTTAGCTTTTTTGTGTTAGTTACTATAGTTATTTTTAGGATTTTGCAAATATTATAACATATAAGTTAATTAACATAACCATATATTAAAATAGAGGACAGTTTTTTATGAAAATAGATAAAATTATAGATGAAAAATCCCTATAGAGTAGTTTTTAGATTATTCTATAGGGATTTTGTTAAGAAATTTTTTGTTTTTTATGTAAAAAAATTAGTTGTATATTAATTTCATAGTAATGTCATTATAGAATATGCTATTAGGAAAATCAGCTTCTATTAATGAGGCATATTTTTTTGATAGAGTTTTATCTTTATCTTTATAATAATTTGCTAATTTATAAAGAGCTTCTGGTGAATAAAACGGATCATCACCTTCAGAATCATGTTTTAAGTATTTATTTATATACATTTCATAATATTTGATAGCTTCATCTTTATTTCCTAAATTTTCATTAGCAGAAGCTGTAAAATAAATTATGTGTGGTTGTAAATAATTTTTATCACTAAACTTTAATGCTTTTTCAAAATAAGGTATAGAATCGGCATATTTTTTTTCTTTAAATAATGCAAAACCATCCTTATAGAACTTTTCAACACCATCTACTTTCATTATTTCTTCTGCTTTATTATAAAGTTTCAAATTATCTCCATTAGCATCACTCTTTTGTGTAGATGTAAGTAATGTATAAAGTTCATTTATATTTTTAGTAGTTATTGCAGACTCAAAATTTTTAGTTGGAAATTCATGAGTAGTTGATGTACTAGCACCTACATTATTTTTTATACTTTCAGCATTTTCAGTTTTATTTGAAAAATTAGTATTTTTGATAGTAGTAAAGGCTATACCAGCTACAATGGCTCCAACAATTACCACAGTAGTAATTTTAAAAGCTTTATTATTTTTAATATTATTATTAGAAGTAGAGTTAAATTTAGAAACATTAGGTTTAATATTTTCAATTAATTCTTTTGATTCTTTAATTTCTTCTTTATTAGATACTTGATCTATTGAAGTATTTTTAATTGTTTCTTTTGAAGTTTTTTTGCTTTCTTTTAAGGAATCAGATGATATATTATCAGTGGATTTTTTAGCATTTTCCTTTTTTGCAAGCTCTTTTTGTATGGCAGCTCTAATTTCTTTTGTTATTTTTTCATCAACTAGTGAATGAATTAAAGAATCAGCTTTTTGTTCTTCGTAACTACTTTTTAATGGAGTAGTAGGAGTAATTCCTTTTTTTATAGAAGAACAATTCTCTAAGGCTTTTTTCACATTAAATTTATTAAAAGAAGAAGTAGAACATTTATTCAATTTTAAAATAGCATTATCTACATTTCCTTTTTCTATATCTTTTAATGCATCTTCATATAAATTTTTTAATTCATTATATTCAGTAACATTATTTAAATATTGTTTACATTCTATATTATCATTATAATCACTGTTAATTTTCCATGTAAGTTTAGCTTCGTTTAAGTCGCCAGAATAATACAAAATACGACTTTCTAAAGTAAGTGCATCTTCATTGTTATAGTCTTTTTCTAATATTTTTCCGCAAATATTTAGAGCTTCTTCATAATTACCACTTTCAAATAATGAATAAGCTTTTTGCAATTTCTTATCATTCTTTTTCATTTTTTCCTCCTTAATGATAAAAATAGACAAGTTTTTAATTAATACTGTAATTATACTATTAAATTAATAAAAATAAAATAAGAATTTATTTTAATAAGCAACAAAAAGAAAAAATTAAATATTATTAAATAAAAAATATTTTTTAAATAAAAAAAAGTAAAGAAAATAAAAAAATAACTATAATTGTTTAATATTTTATTTTGAAAAAATTAAATATTAAAACAGATAATTTATCTTTAGAATATACAGT
>NZ_WHJC01000213.1 GCF_009295725.1 Clostridium tarantellae | reverse complement strand
AGATTATTTTATGTTAATAGCATTATTTTTGTATCCATTATTCCTCTCTATGAATATTAATATAAAAGAAACCAAATTTATAAAAATAAAAGAATTTTAACAGAAAACATAGGAGGAAATTCATATGCCTTCAAAAAATATAAAAAATTTAATAAATACTCTAATAATTGGTGCAGGTGAATGTGCAGATATATTATTAAAAGAGATACAAAAGAAAAAACAAAGTGTTTATAATATAATAGGAATAATAGATGATGATGAAAAAAAAGTTAATACTTTTTTAAATGGATTTTTAGTTTTAGGTGATAGAAATGATATTCTTAGTATAGTAGAGGTTAAGAGTGTGGATTTAATAATCCTTGCTATACCTTCTTTAGATAGTGTGGAGAAAAAGAATATACTAGATATTTGTAGAAAAACTTCTGCAAGTATTAAGGTTATGCCAGATTTGTATGAGCTTTTTAATGAGAAAATAACTTTAAGTAAGTTAAGGAATATAGATTATAAGGATTTATTAGGCAGAGAGGAAATATTTTTAGATATAAATGGAATAGATAAGTATATAAAAGACAAGGTAATACTTATTACTGGTGGTGGAGGTTCTATTGGTTCAGAACTTTGTAGACAAGTGGCAAGATATTCTCCAAAGATTTTATTGATATTAGACATATATGAAAATGGAGCTTATGAGGTTGAAAATGAGTTAAAGAGAAAGTATAAGGCATTAGATTTGAAGGTTATTATAGCTTCTGTAAGAGATAGGATTCGGTTGAATTTTATTTTTCAGGAGTATAGACCTAGTATTGTATTTCATGCAGCGGCTCATAAGCACGTGCCTTTAATGGAATTTAATATACAAGAAGCTGTAACTAATAATGTGGAAGGAACATTAAATTTAGTGGAGGTTTCTCATAAATATAATGTAGACACATTTGTAATGATTTCAACAGATAAAGCAGTGAATCCCACTAATGTGATGGGGGTTACTAAGAGAATTTGCGAAATGATAGTACAAGCTAAGAATAAGGAAAGTGATACGGAGTTTGTTTCTGTTAGGTTTGGTAATGTTTTAGGTAGTAATGGTTCTGTTATTCCATTATTTAAGAAGCAAATTGAACAGGGAGGTCCTATAACTTTAACAGATAAGGAGATAACTAGGTATTTTATGTTAATATCTGAAGCAGTGCAGTTAGTTATTCAAGCAGCTACCTTTGCTAAAGGTGGAGAAATATTTGTTTTAGATATGGGGGAACCAGTGAAGATATATGATCTAGTTAAGTCTCTTATAAATTTTTTATCTCCAGATAGTCATATAGAAATAAATATAATAGGATTAAGACCGGGAGAAAAATTATATGAAGAACTTTTATTAAATAAGGAAGATTTAATAAAAACAAGTAATAATAAAATATTAATAGAACAACCTGAAGATTTAGATTTTGGACAATTAAAATTAAATCTTAAAAAACTTTTTGTGGCGTGCAATAGAAGTTGTAATGTGGAAGAACTAAAAAGAAAATTAAAAAACTTTGTACCTAATTATAAGTATAGTTAAATTAGGAGGTTAGTTAATTATACTATATAGTTTTCCATTGCTTTTACTATATAGTATAATTAATAATAATTATATAAAAATTAGGAGAAAAAACTTATGAGAAAAGGTATAAAAGTCTCTATTAGGTCTTTAATAGAGTTTGTTATGAGACATGGGAGTATTGATAATAGATACAGTAATTCTGTAAAGGCTATAGAGGGAACTCGTGCTCATAAGAAAATTCAAAAATCTTATAAGGAAAATTACATGGCTGAGTTTTCTTTAAAGTATGAGTTTAATTATGAGGGAATTAATATAAAGGTAGACGGTAGAGCAGATGGTATTTTATTAGAAGAGGAAAATGTGGTTATTGATGAAATAAAAACAACCACTAGAGATGTATTAAATATAGATGAGGATTTTAATCCATTACATTGGGCCCAGGGAAAATGTTATGGATTTATTTATGCTAAGGATAACAACTTAGATAATATAGATATTCAATTAACATATTATAATATTGAAACTATGGCTATAAAGTATTTAAGAAAAACTTATACATATAGGGAGTTAGAAGAGTTTTTCTTTGGATTAATAAAAGAGTATAGTTATTGGGCTAAGATGGAGGAGAGGTGGATAGAAAAGAGAGATGCTTCCATTAAAGCTTTAGAGTTTCCTTTTAAAACTTATAGAAAGGGACAAAGGGAATTAGCCATTAGAGTGTATAAAGCCATAGTAGAGGGGAAAAAATGTTTTGCTCAAGCACCAACGGGCATAGGAAAAACTATTTCTGCTCTTTTTCCTACTATTAAGAGTATGGGAGAAGAGTATACTTCTAAAATTTTTTATTTAACGGCAAAGACTATTACTAGAGAAGTGGCAGAGAAGTCTATTACTTTAATGAAAGAAAAGCATTTAAATATTAAAAGTTTAACTTTAACTGCAAAGGATAAGGTTTGCAAAATGGATGATACAAATTGTAATCCAGATTATTGTCCCTATGCTAAAGGGTATTTTGATAAGATTAATAATTGCTTAAAGGAAATATTAAAGGAATATGATGAGTTTAACAGAAGTACTATTAACGAGCTAAGTGAAAAGTATAAACTATGTCCCTTTGAATTAGCTTTAGATTTAACCCTATGGTGTGATATTATAATTTGTGATTATAATTATGTTTTTGATCCTAAGGTAGCTTTAAAAAGATTTTTTCAAGATAAGAAAACAGATTATACTTTATTAATTGATGAAGCTCATAATTTAGTAGATAGAGGACGTGATATGTACTCTGTTAAGCTAAGTAAGGAAAATATTATGGTTTTGAAGAGGTATTTTAGTAAAAAAGACAAGTTAATACATAATTCTTTAAATAAGATTAATAAGTATTTTATATCTAAAAAAAATTTATTAGAGGAGCTACAGGAATATTATTTAATTGAAAATGAAGAACCTTTAGAGTTATATACTATGTTAAGAATTTTTTTGCAAAGAGTAGATGAGTATTTAGCACAGCATAAGGAAGAAAATAAGGAGTTATTAGATTTTTATTTTAATGTGCATAGTTTTTTAAATATAAGTGAATTTTATGATGAAAACTATATAACTTTAGTAGAAAGTGATAACAAGAATGTAACTATTAAGCTTTATTGTGTAAATCCATCTAAGCTTCTTATAGAAAGAATGGATAAAGCAAAATCTACTAGTATTTTTTCAGCTACTTTATTACCTATAAATTATTTTAAGGAGCTTTATGGATATAATGAAGAAGATTATTTAGTTAATTTATCTTCACCTTTTAATAGTAATAATAGGCTTATACTTATTGGTAATAAGATAGATACCACTTATCATAAGAGAAAAGAAACTTCTAAAGATATCATAAAGTATATAAAAGCCTTTATAGAAGCTAAGAAGGGAAATTATATGGTATTTTTTCCTTCTTATAAGTATATGGAATTAATTTATGAAAAGATTAAAGAAGAAGAATTTAATTTAAACATTGTTATGCAAGAAAATAATATGTCTGAAGAGGATAAAGAAAAATTTCTATTAAAGTATGTTGAAGATAATGAGGAAAGTCATATAGGTTTTTGTGTATTAGGAGGACATTTTTCAGAAGGTATTGATTTAATCCATGATAAATTAGTAGGTGTTATTATTGTAGGGGTAGGCATGCCACAGATAGGTGTAGAAAGGAATATAATTAAAGATTATTTTGATAAAAAAGAAGGTATGGGGTTTCAATATGCATATTTATATGCAGGAATGGTAAAAGTGCTTCAAGCCGCAGGTCGATGTATAAGAACGGAAAAAGATAAAGGAGTTATTATGTTTTTAGATAATAGATATTCAAAATCAGCTTATTATAATATTTTTCCAAAAGATTATTTTCCTAATGTTATAATGAAACAAAGTAACCAAGTTAAAGAAGTCTGTAAAACATTTTGGAGCATAAAAAAAGATGGTGAATAATTAATCACCATCTTTTTTGTTTTAAGCTGCATCTGTGAAGCTTTGTTTCTTTTTGCTAATTTCATATCTTTTATAAAGAGCAATTGCAATAATTGCAAATATAACAGGACTAGCAGCAGATAAAGCTGTATCTCCCCATTTGCCTTTAGTTAAACCAGGTTCTAAAATAGAAAATACATTTGCAAAACCTACAGTGAATGTTACAACTATAGATGCAAATACAGCTGATTTATAGCTTTTATAAACTTTAAATGGCTTTTTAATAGAATCTTTCTTTTTAAAGAAAGGAAAAGCCGCTGATAAAAACATATATGGAATAGTCATAGCTACGTTAGTCATAATAATTAATTTATCAAAGAATTCACTAGCATTTTTACCTGCAAATGAGAAAAGTAATATTAATGCTATAACTAATACAGCTTGTACACACATTGCAAAAACTGGCATACCATTTTTATCAAGTTTAGTGAACTTTTCAGGCCAAAGACCTTTAGGAGTTCCTTCTATTAACTGTTTTAATGGAGAATAAGTTAATGTAAAGAAGGCTCCAGTAAGTGCTAGGAACATTGATAAACCTACAAATCTAGCAAGCCAAAGACCAACTTCTAAAGCTACAGTGTTTGATGCTCCTAAAGAAGTAGCTAGTATATAACCAAGATTTTGCATAATTATATATGCCACATTGGCATTATTAATTCCAGGTGATGAAAGTACTTCTTGCCAATTTATAAATGCTCCCATAATAAATATTCCTATAGAATATCCAATTGAAATAATTATAGCGGATATAGTAACTCCTTTTGGGAAGGTTACTGTTGGATTTTCAGTTTGGTCAACTAATCCACCTATAACTTCTATTCCACCATAAGCAAATATTGCAAAGGTAAAGAATGATAATGTAGAAATAAAAGATTGATAGTTAGGATTTGGTGATTTAGTAAAAGCTGTTACAACATTTGTTATAGGTTGTGAAAATTTACCATGATTAAGTATTAATACTAATAATCCACCAAATATTAAAACTAAATTAAGTAGTGCTACAGCAGTACCTCCTACAGAGGTTATTTTTTTGATTTTATCTAATCCCTTTGTAGAAACATAAGTAACTAAGATAATCCATAAACATCCAAGTATAGCTAAAGCTTGAGTATTACTTAATCCTAAGAAGTTAAGTACAGGCGTTCTATCTTCTCCAAAAATAGCATTAGATAATGGTACCCAAATTGATGAAGAAACATTTACTTGCCATATAACATAAGATACATACCACATAAAAGTTCCTATAAATGCATATTTAGCACCTACTGATAATTCCATCCATGAAAATATACCACCCTTTTCATTTTTAAAGGCTGCCCCATATTCTGCCATCATAAATGCATAAGGAATAAAGAATGCAACTGCACCTAATATATACCAAGGAATTGCTGCATATCCCATTAGGAAAAAGGCTTTATGCATATTTGCAAATCCATATACTGATGTGAAAATCATCAGTACTAATGAAAATAAAGTTAGTTTTTTTGATTTATTTGTCATTTGCGCCCTCCTCTAACTTAACATATTAACGTTAAGTTAAATTTTAATAAAGTTATATGTATAAAAATGTTCTTTTGAGGTTTATTTTACATCAGTAAACATTTTAACAACTTATTAAGAAAAGTTAAAAATATTAAACAGTTATAGTATTAGGAGTGTCTATTTTTTAACTTTTATATAGCTTTTATAGTAAGTTTTATCAAATATTAATATAATTTTATCCATTTAGTAATGGATTTACAAGTAAAAATTTTGAAATTTACAATTAATTACAAAGATTTTATGCAAGTAATTTATATAA
>NZ_WHJC01000212.1 GCF_009295725.1 Clostridium tarantellae | reverse complement strand
TTTAAAGTTGATATAGCTAAATCTGTTGAGTTTAAATTTTTATCGGCTAAAAAATAATAGAAGCTATTTAAACATTTATCCCAATACTTTTTTATAAATTTTTCATGCAAAAATTTAACCGATTTAGTTTCTTGTATATATAAAATAGCCATTATCAATGTAATAAAATTTTCAAACCCTCTTTTATAAAAAATATTTTTATACTCAACTAAATAACTGTTTAATGTTTTAATTATAGATTTTTCGTCAATACTATTCATAGAACCAAATTCCTCCTGTGTTTTATTAGTATTGGTTGTATTAATAGTTTGCACAGTTTTAGGAATTTGGTTCATTTTTTATAAAATTAATTTTTAATTACTTGTAAAGTGGTGAAACTATAAAAAACAAGTGTATAATTATATATAAATTAATATTTGTAAAAAAGAGATGGTCATTATGGAAATTAAAAGTTTATTTAATAATTTATTAGAGAAACAGAAAAAACACAATGATAAATGTAAAGCAAATATAGAGAAAATAAAAAGAAATATGGATAACATAAAAAATGATTTTTTATACATACTTATATTAAACTAAAATTTAACATAAAAAATATTTAAAACAATGTTTGACAGTAAAATGAAATTATGTTATTATTACAACAATAAAAATAAACCTAATAAAAACAAACCTTATAATTTGATCCAGAGAGGTCAATAAGGAAGTTATATAATGGTATCTTATGCTGTAATTATTATGACATTATTAAGCCTTCCTTTATTCAAGGAAGGCTTTTTTTAATACAACAACATAAATTTATATAACTTTTCTTCTTTAAATTTAACACAGAGAGGTTAAAAAGGAGTGAGTAATATGTTAAAAGGAAAACACTTAATAGATCCAAAGGACTTTACATTAAAGGAATTGGATGAAATCTTTAATTTAGCACATCAAATAATATCAAATCCAAAGGAGTATAGTGATTTATGCAAAGGTAAATTACTTGCTACATTATTTTACGAGCCTAGTACAAGAACAAGATTTTCATTTGAAGCAGCAATGATGAGATTAGGAGGAAATGTAATAGGATTTTCAGAACCTAATTCAAGTTCAGTATCTAAAGGAGAATCTCTAAGAGATACTATTAAAACTGTAGGATGTTATACAGATATAGCTGCTATTAGACATCCACAGGAGGGTGCAGCTAAAGTTGCTTCTATGTACTCTCATATTCCAGTAATAAATGCGGGTGATGGTGGACATCAACATCCAACACAAACTTTAACTGATCTTTTAACTATTAAAACTTTAAAGGGGAAGTTAGAGGGTAATACAATAGCAATATGTGGGGATTTAAAATTTGGAAGAACTGTTCATTCTTTAATAAAGGCTTTATCTAGATACAAAAATAATAAATTCATTTTAATATCTCCAATAGAGTTAAGAATTCCTTCTTATATAAGAGAAGAAATTTTAGAAAAAAATAATATAGATTATATTGAAATAACAAGCTTAGAAGATGGAATAAAAAAAGCAGATATTCTTTATATGACAAGAATACAAAAAGAACGATTCTTTGATTTAGCTCAGTATGAAAGACTAAAAGATGTTTACATATTAGATGGTAAGAAAATGGAGTTAGCTAAAAAAGATATGATTGTTATGCATCCATTGCCAAGGGTAAATGAAATTTCTTACGAAGTAGATGAAGATGAAAGAGCATGTTATTTTAAACAAGCTAAGTTTGGAATGTATGTAAGAATGGCTTTAATAGCTAAACTTTTAGGGGAGGCATAATTTAATGAATAAAGTAGATAATATAAAATCAAGTGAAAATAAATGTAAAAATCAAAGATGTATTACCCAAACGGAAAAGTATGTACCTCAAAGTTTTAAACTATTAGATGAAAAAAATAAATTATATATTTGTGAATATTGTGATGGTGAAAATACTTTTGAAAAGTTTTAGTTTGGAGGAGTTAATATGAATTTATTAATAAAAAATGTAAATGTAATAGATGAAAGTAATAATTTTTTTGGTGATGTGTATATAGAAAATGGATTAATAAAAGAATTAGGTAAGGATTTAAATAAAAAATGTGAATTTGTAGATGGGAAGGGATTAATTTTAATGCCAGCTTTTATAGATACACATGCACATTTTAGAGATCCTGGTTTTACATATAAAGAAGATATAGAAAGTGCATCAAAAGCTTCAGTTAGAGGTGGTTATACAAGCGTTACTTTAATGCCAAATACTAAACCAGTTTGTAGTTCATTAGAGGTTTTTAAATATGTTTTAAATAAAAATAAAGAGGTTGGGTTAGTAGATGTTTATCAAACAGTATCTATAACAAGAGACTTAGAAGGGAATGATATTAACCATTTAAAAGACTTTGTTAATAATAAAGATTTAAAAGCAATTACAGATGATGGGAAAGGTGTATCAGATTCAAAGGTAATGATGGATGCAATGAAATTTGCTAAGGATAATGATTGGATAGTTATGTCTCATGCAGAAAGTGCTGAGTTTTCTAAAATAGATATGAGATTAGCAGAAAATATGATGACTTGGAGAGATATTTCTTTAGCTAAGTTTGTAGGTTGTAAATTACATATGGCTCATGTAAGTACAAAAGAAGCTATGAAATATATAATAGATGGAAAGTGTGAAGGAGCTAAAATAACTTGCGAAGTTACTCCCCATCATATTGCTTTAGATAGTACTGTAAGTAATTATAGAGTAAATCCACCTATTAGAGAAAAAGAAGATGTAGATTTTATAATAAAAGCTATATCTCATGGTGATGTAGATTGTATAGGGACAGATCATGCACCACATACAGATGAAGAGAAGGAAAAAGGAGCACCAGGAATGACTGGAATAGAAATAGCTTTTCCAATATGTTATACAAAATTAGTTAAAGCAGGGCATATAAACTTAAATAAATTAAGTAAAATAATGAGTTCAAATGCAGGTAAACTTTTAAATATTAATAAGGGAAAAATTCAACCAGGTTTTAACGGTGATGTAGTTTTAGTAGATATAAATAAGAAATTTAAGATAGATAGAAAAAATTTAATTTCAAAAAGTAAAAATACACCTTTTCATGATATGGAATTATATGGAGATGTAGTTTTAACAATTAAAAATGGAAAAATAGTTTACAAAGGTGAATTTTAAGGAGGATTATTTATGAATATTATGGATAAGTTATATGAAAAAGTCGAAAAAAATGGAACTGTTTGCTTAGGATTAGATACGAGTTTAGATTATGTGCCAAATTGGTTTAAAAAGCAATATGATAGTGAAGATGAAATATTATTTAACTTTAATAAAAAAATAATAGATGCAACTTTAGATGTAGTAGCATGCTTTAAGGTGCAAATAGCATATTATGAAGCTTTAGGATTAAAAGGGTTAAAAGCTTATAAGGATACTTTAGATTATTTAAGATCAAAAGATGCTTTAATAATTGCGGATATTAAAAGAGGAGATATAGCTGCAACAGCTTCCATGTATGCAAAAGCTCATTTTGAAGGCGATTTTGAAAGTGACTTTATAACGTTAAATCCATATATGGGAATGGATAGTATAGAACCTTATTTACCATATTTAAAAAATAAATCAAAGGGATTATTTGTACTTGTAAGAACATCAAATAAAGGTGCTGAAGATATTGAGTATTTGCCAGTTGGAAAAGATGAGAAAGTATATGATGTAGTAGGAAAAAAGCTTATAGCTTTAGGAAAGAATTATATGGGTAAAAATGCATACAATTCTGTAGGTGGTGTGGTTGGATGTACACATGCAGATGAAGTAGCTAAAATGAGAGAAGAACTTGGTGAAATGTTCTTTTTAATACCTGGATATGGAGCACAAGGTGGAACTGCTGAGGATGTTGCTTTATATTTAAAGGATGGAAATGGAGGAGTAGTTAATTCCTCAAGAAAAATATTATTAGCTTATAAGGAAATGAATGATGAAGAAAATTTTGAATTATGTGCTAGAAAAGAAGCTATAAATATGAGAGATTCCATAAGAACTGCTGTTAAAAATTTAAGAGATAATAAATAGGGGGTAACTATAGATGAATTATTTTAAAACAATAGTTAGAGAAAATGTAAAAGTATGTGATGGAATATATGCATTAAAGGTTACTCACAATACAGAAATTAAAGCAGGTCAATTTTATATGCTTAAACCTAAAACTGCATTACTTGGGAGACCTATAAGTGTTTGTGAAGTTGAAGGTGAAATAGTTACTTTTTTATATGCAGTAGTAGGAAAAGGAACTGAAGAATTTAAACATTTAATGGAAGGTGATTCAATAGAGCTTATAGGACCACTAGGAAATGGCTTTGATGTAGAAAAAGATTATGGAAAAGTTGCATTAGTTGGTGGAGGTATAGGAGTTGCACCACTTTTACAATTAAGTAAAGTATTAAGAGAAAAAAATAAAGATGCAATTATAGATTTTTATGGTGGATATAGAGAAGAGACATATTTAGATAAAGAAATAGCTAAGTATGTTAATGAAATTAAATTATCAACTAACTCAGGAAATATAGGACATAAAGGTTTTATAACAGAAATATTAGATCTTGACAAATACGATACTGTATTATGTTGTGGACCTGAAGTAATGATGGAAAAAGTAGTACAAATGTGTAAAAATAAAAATGTAAATGTATATGTTTCTATGGAAAAGCATATGGCTTGTGGAGTTGGAGCGTGTTTAGTATGTACTTGTAAAACTAAATATGGAAATAAAAGAACTTGTAAAGATGGTCCGGTTTTCAATGGATTAGAGATAGAATTTTAAGGGAGAGGTTTAATATGTTAAAAGTAAATATAAATGGTGTGGATTTTAAAAACCCCGTAATAGCAGCTTCGGGAACATTTGGGTTTGGAGCAGAATATAATAATTTCTATGATGTTGGACAATTAGGAGGAATAAGTTCAAAGGGACTTACCTTAAATGGAAGAGAAGGTAATGAAGGATTAAGAATATATGAAACTCCCCAAGGAATAATGAATTCAGTTGGTTTACAAAATCCAGGAGTAGATAGATTTATTTTAGAAGAAATACCTAAAATGAAAAATTTAAATACAAACATAATAGCTAATGTAGGTGGAGCTACTATAGAAGATTATGAAGAGGCAGTATCAAGATTAAATAATACAGACATTCATATGATAGAACTTAATATATCATGTCCAAATGTTAAATCAGGTGGGATGGCTTTTGGAATTAAATCAGATGTAGCTTATGAAGTGGTTTCTAAAGTAAGAAAAGTAACTAATAAGCCTTTGATGGTAAAACTATCTCCAAATGCAGAAGATATATGTGATATGGCAGTAAAATGTGAAAAAGCAGGTGCGGACTCTATATCATTAATAAATACTTTAAAAGGTATGGCTATAGATATTAAAAATAGGAAACCTATCTTTAATAATGTATATGCAGGATTATCAGGTCCAGCTATAAAGCCAATAGCTTTAAGAATGGTTCATGAAGTTTGTAAAGTTGTAAATATACCAGTTATTGGGCTTGGAGGAATAATGACAGCTGAAGATGCCATAGAGTTTATGATGTCGGGAGCTAGTGCTATACAAATTGGCACTGTAAACTTTGTTAATCCAATGGCAGCACCAGAAATAATAAAAGGATTAGAAGAATTTTGTATAAAAGAAGGTATTAAAAATATTAATGAAATTGTAGGATGTATAAAATAGATCATACTTTTTTACATAATCTTTAAAAAAATATATATTAAAAACTATAAAATTAAAAATTACTTTTAATTTTATAGTTTTTTTATTTTTTAGGAACTTATAATTTTGAGAATTTGTGGATAACTTTAATTAAAGTGCCGAAGGTGGTCTGC
>NZ_WHJC01000211.1 GCF_009295725.1 Clostridium tarantellae | reverse complement strand
TTTAAAAATATTCTTTTATTTTTATCCTTAACAACTATTTTCTTTTTATAATGAGAAATAAACTGATATATATTTTCATTAAAATAATTATATGGAACTTCCTTATTAGCGTGAGGTATATTTATAATACTAAACTCTTTACTAATATTATCTTTATACAGCCATTTATTATTTATTATCTTTTTACTATTAGAAATCATATAAATCCTCCATCTCTTAGTACCATAGTTTTTATATATATGAAGTGAATTTTACAAATTAGATTTAAAATAGGAGATACTTTATAATCTTAAAACTCTGAATATTATATTTGTAAACTCCTATCTTATTTATATAATGATTAATTTATTAATGTAATTTTTTATAGATTCATGAAAAATTCTCTAGGATGTCTCTTTCTTAATTCCTCTACAGCCCAACCTCTTCCTGTTTCTTCCAATCTATTGCAATAATTTTTTAAATGTCCTTTGGCATGTAAAGGTCCACCTTCTCTTATTACTGTCCATAAAGGATCTACCTCGTAATCACTAGTAGCCATCATTTCATCATGCCAATTCTGTAACCTATATACACCTTCTAAACATAAATCTCTTTTTTCTATAGCTAAATTATATTGTTCATGTGGATCTTCTTTAATGTTAAATAACATTTCTTTTGGAAATAAATGATATCCATCATGATAAGTTCTCATGTATAAATAATCTCCAAACCTTACAGACCTTTGACACACATGAGCACATTGACCTAAAACTAAATATTCTCTTCCCTCTTCTTCTCCTTTTAAAATTGTTGAAGCATAACTTTCTCCATCCCAATAATCTCTTTTTTTCTTATTAAATAACTTAGCCAAAGTTGGAGCCAAATCTAAATTGTAATGTAATCCATTATCATAATGATTTTTCTGTCCATTAGGCCATTTTATAATCATTGGAATTCTACTTGTTGTATAATCAGCTATAGAATGCTCGCCATATATACCAAATTCACCCATAGCTTCTCCATGATCTGAAGTTACTATGATGGCCATATCATCATATAATCCTTTATCTTTTAAAAGCTTTAATAATTTACCTATATCACTATCCATAAAGCTTATTCCACAATCATACCCATCAAAACATGCTCTTACATCCTCATAATTTTTTAATTCTGTTTTATACCTTGGATGTTCAGGATAAGCTTTATTATCAAACATATTTATTTCCTGTGGACCATGAGGGCCTATTTTATTGTTTCTATGTTCCTCAAATACTTCCTTTGTAATCCATGGAGCATAAGGCTCATTTTTAAAAGGATTACCAAAATCTTTTGGAGCTCTATAAGGAGTATGTGGATCCCAATAATTCACATGTAAAAACCAATTATCTTTTTCTCCATTATCCTTTAACCATTTTAAAACTACAGGTGTTACATCTTCAGCTGATTCATGTCCTGATTTTCCAGTATTATAAACCTCATTAAAACCGGCATTAAACCACCAAGCACTATGCCTTTCCGCAAATGGACTTATAGTAGTAGTATGAAAGCCTTCATTTCTTAAAAAAGCAGGTAAACTGTCAAAAGCTAGTCTATCTTTAAAACCTCTTTTTTCTCCTACTAATCTATAATCTGCAGCAACGCCTCCATGATTTACTACCCCAGTATGTATGCCAAACTTACCTGACATTAAAGCAGTTCTTGAAGGAAGACAAGGTGCATCTGAACAATAATAATTATTAAAAATTACTGCATCTTTTGCTATACTATCTATATTAGGAGAAGTATTTCTAATATATCCATAGCATCCTAAATGATCTGGTCTTAAAGTATCTAAATCTAACATTAATATTCTCATAAAATTCACCTCATATTATTTAAATTTTAACCTAAATACCTTTCCATATTAAATTGTAAACATTCTCACTTCTTTGTATTTTTTCTATTAAAAGTTTAACATAATATTTTTTACTACCTTTAATATTATGCTAAACTTTTATATTAATTACTTTTTAATTTTCACTTAATAATTTATCCTTTAACTGAACCTATCATCATACCTTTAACAAAATATTTTTGTACAAATGGATACATGCATAATACTGGTAAAGAAGAAACTATTATAATACCATACTTAAGCATATCTGCAATTCTTTGTTGTTCTGCAGCACTAATAGCATCTCCTGCCATTCCAGCAGCTGCTTCTTGTTGTATAAGTAATTCTCTTAATATAACTTGCAAAGGATATAAATTTCTATCTCTTATATATATAAGAGCATTAAAATAAGAATTCCAATGTCCTACAGCATACATAAGGACCATTACTGCAATAATAGGTTTAGATACCGGAATTACAATTTTAACAAAGAAACTAAAATAAGAACATCCATCTACTTGAGCTGCCTCAAATAATTCTTCCGGTATATTTTGAACAAAATATGTTCTAGTAACTATTAAATTAAATACACTTACTGCACCTGGTAATATTAATGCCCACATTGTATCATAAAGTCCTAAATTGCTAACTAATAAATATGTTGGTATTAATCCTCCTCCAAAAAACATTGTAAATGTTATCAAACTCATAAATACTTTTCTTCCAACTAACTCTTTTCTAGATAATGCAAAGGCTGCTGGAACAGTTAAAATAATATTTACAAATGTACCTATTATGGTATATTTAATTGAATTAGTATATCCCATCCATATATCATTATTTTTAAATATTTCTTTATATCCATCTACATTAAAACCTACAGGAAATAACCATACATCTCCTCTTGCAACAGCATTAGGATCACTAAAAGAAGCTATTATTATAAAATAAAGGGGATATAATACTGCTAATAAAATTAAAAGTAATACTAAATAATTTGTTATATCAAAAATTTTATCTGATGAATTTTGTCTTTTAAATTCTTTTCCAAATATTTTTTCAAACATGCTATATCCTCCTTTTACCAAATCCCCGTTTGTCCAATTTTTTTAGATATTTTATTAACTATTACTAATAATGTACAGTTAATAACTGAATTAAATAATCCTACTGCTGTAGAAAATGAATATTGTGCATTTAATAAACCCATCTTATAAACATATGTTGGAATGATTTCTGATACACCAATATTTAATGAATTTTGCATTAAAAACGCTTTTTCAAAACCTACACTCATTAATTGACCACAATTTAAAATTAAAAGTATTACAATTGTAGGTAAAATAGCAGGTATATCTATATGCCAAATTCTCTTTATCTTATTTGCTCCATCAACAATTGCTGCTTCATGAAGTTCAGGACTTACTCCTGATAAAGCCGCTAAGTAAATAATGGCATTCCATCCCATACTTTGCCATACACCTGACCATACATACATATGTCTAAAATATTGTTCTTCTCCTAAAAACAATATAGGTTCTCCACCAAATAATTGAACTATTTCATTTATTAATCCTCCTCTAGTTGAAAAGAATATATTTAACATTCCTACCAAAACAACTATAGATATAAAGTGTGGTGCATAGGTTACAGTTTGAACAATTTTCTTAAATTTAGAATTTTTAACTTGATTAAGAGCTAAAGCCAATATTATTGGTATTGGAAAACTTACTATTAATTGATATATACTTATTGTAAGTGTATTAACTAAAAGTTGTTTAAATTGATAAGAATCAAAAAATCTCATAAAGTTATCAAATCCAACCCATTGACTTCCTGCAATACCCAAGGAAGCGTTATATTCCTTAAATGCTAATTGTACTCCATACATAGGTCCATAACAAAATAAAATAAAATAAATTAAAGTAGGTATTAAAAATACATATAATTGCCAGCATTTTAAGATATTTTTAAATTTTGATTTTTTCTTTATAATATTAGGTTTTGACATTAAGCTTTTTCTCTTTGTTATAGTATTTAGCTGCATAATTCCTCCCCCTTTTTTTATCTCCATAAATGAAATTAAAATTCATCTTTAAGTATTAATATTTTTTTATTAAGGTTAGGAAAAAACATCTCCTAACCTATTTAATATTTTATTTATATTGATTATAACCATCCTGATAAATGTTTATATACTTATCAATTCCCATTTTCTTAAGCTGTTCTTTATATGACTCCCAATCTTCATCAATACTTCTTTGACCTGTAATCCATTTTGCTTTCATTTCCTTAACGTAATTATCTATATCTGTAAATATTATTCCTATTTCAGTAGACTGCTCATCAGTAAATCTTATTATTGGTAATGGATTTGGGTTTGCATATTTATCATAAATTTCATATCTTTCAATCTTTCTTTCTTTATCAGAAGCAAATTTTAATTTAGAATAAGTTTCTTCACTCATTATTCCTGGGGCATTTGGACCTGGACAGTTTTTAAATCTAAATTCATCTACCGACATTCCATCTTTTGGAGGTAATATAGCATAAGAATCGCCTTCTTTTTTAAGATTTTTATCAAGTTCTCCCCAGTGAACCCTTAATGAAAAATCTTCCTTAAAGAATTCATCTATTACTCTCATAGTAGCTTCTGGGTTTTTATTTGCATTAGTTATAGCAACTTTATCTATTTGTAAATTATTATCATATCTATTCCATAACTGATCTCCATTTGGACCTTTTAATGGTTCTAATACTACATAATCATTAGCAGCTCTCTCAGCTCCAACAAAGTTTTCATCCGCATATATTATAAAAGAACCTGTTATCATTTCTTCATTTTTTCCTTTAGCTGTATATTGGCTACCATCATGAGTAAATACTTCTTTATCTATTAATCCCTCTGTATAAAGCTTATTAAACCACTTAATAGCTTCTTTATAATTATCCTCCATTGGTGAAAAAATTATTTTATCATTTTTCACCATCAAATGTTCTTTATTATCTAAAACACCAAAAGCCCCAAACATAGAAAATTCTCCAGTAAATGTTTCATTAGCTCTATATGTTAATGGAATCTCATCAGTTTTTCCATTTCCATTAGGATCTTTTTCTTTAAAAGCTTTTAATACCTTATAATACTCATCTGTAGTTTTTGGAATCTCTAGCCCTAATTTATCTAACCATGTTTTATTTATAAATAAATTGTCTGGAATAGTTTCTGGTTTAAAATTATCAATAAATGGAATGGTATATATATGACCATCTGGAGATGTTATTGCTTTCTTTATTTTAGGATTTTCATCTAAAATCTTCTTCAAATTAGGAGCATATTCATCAATTAAATTTTCTAAAGGAATCAACATTCCTTGTTTCCCGTATTTAGATATATCTGAATCTGATAATCCTCCTCCTAAAAATAAATCTGGTAATTTACCTGAAGCTAATATTAAATTCTTTTTTTCCTTCCAAACATTACTTGCTATACATTCAAACTCTAAGTTTACTCCTGTTAATTCTTCTAATTCTTTTATCATTGACATTTCATTAAAATCACCATTAGTTGGTGCAGTATACGCAACAGTTTTTATTGTAATCTCTTCATCTACTACTGGATATCCATCCTTTTTAACATTAATATTATTATTTTCAACCTTTGTATCTAATTTAGCTTTGTTGCCACATGCTGTTAATAATGTAGTTGTACTAAAAACCGTCATGATTAATGATAAATTTTTTAATATCTTTCCCTTCATAAATTAAGTACCCCCCTATATTTTTTATATCTATAAATTGAAACTTTTAATAATTTAATTATTTTAATTGATTGTTTTAATTGCTTTACTTATTTTTTGATTACACTCATATTTATACCATGTAATCGTTATACAAATATATAGTCAAAATTTTTGTCCAATTTTTTATATAAAAATCTATAAATTTGTTCATAATTTTTTCTAATATTTTATTAAAGGTATATTTATATTATTTTTTTATATTAAATATTGTCATATATATTAAAAAATTGGTAAAATATTAC
>NZ_WHJC01000210.1 GCF_009295725.1 Clostridium tarantellae | reverse complement strand
AGTAGGTTTTTTATAATTTATTATTAAATATAAAAAAATTTATAACAATATAAAAAATATAATAGGAATTAATTTTACTTTAATATATAATAATAGAGATTAGTTTTAAAAGGTGGTTTGAAAATGTACAAGTTAATAGCAATTGATATGGATGGAACTCTTTTAAGAGCAGACAAAACTATATCAGATAAAACAAAAAAAGCGTTAAAAGAAGCAAAAGAACATGGAGTACATGTAGTATTAGCTACAGGAAGACCTGTAGATGGAGTAACAAGATATTTAGAAGAGTTAAATCTAACAACAGATCATGATTATGTATTATCTTTTAATGGTGCAATAGTTAGAAATGTAGGAACAAGAGAAATTATATGTAGAGATGTTTTAAAAGGCTCTGATTTACATAAGCTTTATAATATAAGTAAAGATCTAGGAGTAAATATCCATGCTTTTTCTACTAAAGGATTAATAACTCCTATTATGTCAAAGTATACAGAAGTAGAAGCAACTATAAATAATATAAAAGTTGATATAGTTGATTTTAATACTATTACAAATGAAGAAGATATAATAAAAGTAATGATGATAGATGAACCAGAAGTTTTAGATGCAGCAATAAAAAAACTTCCTAAAGAATTGTATGAAAAGTATACTGTTGTAAAAAGTACACCTTATTTTTTAGAGTTTTTAAGCAAAACTTCTAATAAAGGTGAAGGTGTTAGAGAATTAATAGAACATTTAGGAATAAAGAGAGAAGAGGTAATTGCTATAGGTGATGCTGGAAATGATGCTCATATGATTGAGTATGCAGGACTTGGAGTAGCTATGGGAAATGCTTTTGAGGATATAAAGGAAATGGCTGATTTTGTAACTAAAAGCAATGAAGAAGACGGAGTTGCTTATGTTGTAGAAAAGTTTATATTAAATAATTAAATTAATAATAAGTGGTAATAATTATATTGAATTTTAGTTGATTTTTTATAATAATTGCCACTTTATTTATTTAAGAAAAATTTGTTGAAATTATTATAATTTAATAATTTATATATTTACTCATAATATATTAGAAAAGAGGGAAAATTTTTATGGAAAATAAAATTGTTGAAATGTTGCATAAAAATATTTTCAATAATGTTTATAATATGGATAAACAGAAAGCAGAAAATTGTTTATTGAAGGGATATGTTAGCAATGTAAAATCTATAACTTTAGATGAAGTTTTAAATATTTCATCTAAAGTAAAATCAGAAAAATATGAAAAATCCATATATTATACTAATATGGAGATAGATTTACATACAAAAGATTTAATATTTTGTGAATGCGAATGTGAGGAATATTTTTTAAATTATACTTGGAATGGTGAGACTAAAATGTGTAAGCATCTTTTAGCTACTTTTTTAAAGTATGAACAGAGTGTTAAAATAAACAATACTAAACAAGGAATAAATGATTTTTTATCAAAAGAACCTAAAGTAATACCAATAGCAGATGAAGTAAAAATTCTTTTAAGAGATATAGAAAATATTGCTTTGGAAAAATGGGAATTAATGTCTTTGGATGTTTTTATAAATGAATTTAAGCAGGGGAAATGGTGGGAAGTTTCTTTTAAGATAGGTGGAGATAAAAAATATGTATTAAAGAATTTAGAGGATTTTATAAATTATAGAAGAACGGGAAGAACAATAGCATATGGAACTGCATTTACATATGATCCTGATGTCCATAGTTTTTCACAAGATGATGAAAATATAATAAGTTTTATTGAAGAATATGTAGATTTAGCCCAAATGCCTAATTCAAGAGATATTAAGTTTTTAAAAAATAAAAATTTAATATTATCAGAGTCAGCTTTTAAAAGATTTCTTAAATGCGTAGGAAATAAAATAATAAACTATAAGTCTAAAAATATAGAAAAAAAATTAAAGGTTAAGAATGAAGATATGCCTTTAGAGTTATCTTTAAAAGAAGAGGATAATGTTTTATTATTAAAACAATCAAAAGAGTTAATACCTATTAGTTTAACATATTCAAATGAAGTTTTTATATTTAACAATCATATATATATTCCTTCAAAAAATCAATTAAAATTATATATGCCTTTTTATAATTTATTAAATAAGAAAAATGAAATAGTATTTAAAAAAGATTATGCCTATGATGTATTTAATAAGGTTTTACCGGTTATTAACACCATATCAAAAAAATTTAATTTAGATGAAAAAATAGAAAAAATGGTGGAAAAGAGTGAATTAAGTTCAAATTTTTATTTAGATAAAAATAAGGATACTATTTGGTGTAAAATAAAGATTAATTATGGAGATATTTCTTTTGATTATATAGAAGGATATAAGGGTGAAAAATATATAATAAGAGATTTAGAAAAAGAAAAGAATTTAGAGAAAAGTTTAGAAAAATTAAAGTTTTTTAGAATAAATGATAAGTTTATTTTTAAAGGTGATGATAATGAATTATTTACTTTTTTAAAAGAAGGAATTTATAAATTAGGTAATTTAGGAGAAATTTATTATTCAGATAGATTTAAGGAACAAAAGTTATATAACTCAAAGTCTATTAGTGCTTCTATAGGATCACAAGGAGGATTTTTAGACTTTTCTTTTTCTATTGGAGATATTGAACCAAAGGAATTTAAAAATATATTAAAAGCCTTTAAAGAAAAAAGAAAATTTTATAAGTTAAATAATAACTGCTTTTTTGATTTTGAAGATAAAAAAACTAAAAGTTTTCTTAATATGTTAGATATATTGAATAATGGAAAAAATTTAAAAGGAAATAAATTAAAGTTAGAAAAAAATAGAGCTATTTATTTAAGTGAAAAAATAGAAGAGAGTTGCTTAGATTTTATAGAAGGCAAAAGTATTGTAAATGATATAGCTAGTAAAATTGCAACTATATCGCAAATTCATTATGATATACCAAAAGATTTAAAAGCAAACTTAAGAGAGTATCAAAAAATAGGTTTCAAGTGGCTTAAAACTTTAAGTCATTATGGTTTTGGAGGGATTTTAGCTGATGAGATGGGTTTAGGTAAAACTATACAAACTATAGCTTTTTTACTTTCAGAAAAAGATAAGAAAAGTTTAATAGTAACTCCAACTTCATTAATATATAATTGGAAAAATGAATTTGAAAAATTTGCTCCAAGTATTAAATTACTTATTTTACATGGAAGTAAGGATAGTAGACTTAATTTAATGAATAACATAAAGGACTATGATGTTATAATTACTACTTATGGTACTTTAAGAAATGATTTTCATATATATAAAGATTTAGAGTTTAATTATTTTATTATAGATGAAGCTCAAAATATTAAAAATCCTTTAGCTCAAAGTACGGAAGTAGTTAAGGAAGTAAAAGCTGATGTGAGATTTGCATTAACAGGAACTCCTATGGAAAATAATTTACTTGAGTTATGGTCTATTTTTGATTTTATAATGCCTAAATATCTTTATGGAAGAACTAGATTTCAAAAAGAGTTTATGAATAATAATAATGAAGGAGTTTTTCAGGAACTAAAGAAACTTATAAAACCTTTTATACTTAGAAGAATTAAAAAAGATGTAATGGAGGAACTTCCAGATAAAATTGAAAAAAAATTTTTTGTGGAAATGACTGAAGAACAGAAAAAAGTTTACAGTACCTTTGTTAAAAATATACAGAAAAAAATAAAAAATAGGGATATTGATAAAGATAGAATAACGGTATTTTCTTATTTAACAAAGCTTAGACAACTATGTTTAGACCCATCTTTATTAGTAGAAGGATATATTGGTGAAAGTGCTAAAATCAATACTGCTTTAGATATTATTAAAGATGGTATAAAATTAGAAAATAAAATACTTTTATTTTCTCAGTTTACTTCTGTATTAAGTAATTTTAAAAGTGAATTGAAAAAAAATAAGATAGAGTATTTTTATTTAGATGGAAGTATAAAAGCTAAAGAAAGATTAAGATTAGTAGAAGAATTTAATAACAATAAAAATATAAAAGTATTTCTTATATCATTAAAAGCAGGAGGAACAGGGTTAAATTTAACTAGTGCAAATATGGTTATTCATTTTGATCCTTGGTGGAATCCAGCAGTGGAAGATCAAGCAACGGATAGAGCTCATAGATTTGGTCAAAAAAATGTAGTAGAAGTTATAAAGCTTATATCCCAAGGAACTGTTGAAGAAAAAATAATAAATATGCAAGAAAATAAAAAAGAACTTATAAGCAAGGTGATGAATGAAAATTTACAACAAGGAAGTTTTTTAAAAACTTTATCTAAGAAAGAAATAATAGAATTATTCAGTGATAGATAAACTAAAATTATAATATTAATTATAGAATAATAAAAGCTAAGGATTTGGTTTAAAATCCTTAGCTTAGTTCTTTTAAATTAATATGAAATTTTTTTCGTTTCTTCTGTAATAATTTCTTCTTTAAAATTAATTATATTATTAGTTGAAGAACTTTCTCTTTTACACAATAATGTAGATAAAGTAAATGCTAATATTGCTGGGAGTACCCATTCAAAACCTAATTTACTTAAAGGTAATAAATTAACTAAATCTCCAACAATAGAAAATTTACTTCCAATTAATGCAAATATACTAATAAATAAAGTTGTATAAACAGTATATTTATAGGAAACTTTTTTTGGTATATAGTTATGGAATAAATTTAATAATATTAAAACTATTGTTACAGGATAAATAACACTTAAAAGTGTAGAAGATAATGAAACAATAGCTTCTAATCCCATATTAGCAACAAATATACTTACTGCTGTCATAGCTAGTACATTAAATGTATATTTAAATTTACCTTTAGATACTCTTTCAAAGAAACTTCCACCAGCAGATAATAATCCTATGGATGTAGTTAAACATGCTAATGCCATTGAAACTCCAATAGCTGTTGTTCCAATTGTACCTAATATATTTCTTGATAGATATATTAATAATTCAGACTTTGTTAAATCAGTAGCTAGAGTTCCAGTACGAGCTCCTAAAAATGTTAGTCCTCCATATATTATAGCTAGTCCACTAACAGCCACTAAAGAAGCTTTTATAGTTACTTTTTTTATAGAATTACCTTTATATCCTTTGGATTTAATACTTCCAAGTATTACTGAAGCAAATATTATGGAAGCTATAGCATCCATTGTTTGGTATCCTTCAAGTAAAGATGATGAAAGAGCATTTGGAATAATTTGTTTAGATAAATTACTTAAAGGATGTAAAACTCCTTTCAATACTAAAGTAAATAGTATCAATATAAGTATTGGAGTTAAAAATTTTCCTAAATTATCAATAACTTTAGATGGTTTTAATACAAATATTAAATTTATTGCGAAGAATATTAAAATCATTATTAATGGATTTAAGTTAGGGAAATTTGGTAAAACTGCTATTTCAAAAGTTGTTGCTGCAGTTCTAGGAATTGCAAGCAAAGGTCCTATTAAAATAAACAATACTATAGCATATATAGTTGAGAATTTTTTGCCAACATTTTCTGCTAATAATTCAAATTGTCCATCTATTCTTATAGAAGCTAATAATCCTAAAAGTGGAATACCAACTCCTGTAATTATAAATCCAATTATACCTGCTAGATAAGCAGGTCCAAGATTACGACCTAAAAGCGGAGGAAATATTAAGTTTCCAGCCCCAAAGAACATAGAAAATAAGGCAAAGCCTACAACTACAAAATCTGTTTTTTTCCTGTTCATAAAAACACCTCTTCCTTTGCTTTATATTAATTCATAAAAATTCATAAAACTTTAAACTATTAATTAAATAACACATAAATAATTATGTTAAATAAAGAATTATTAAATAATAGTTTTGTATTGTAAAATTATAAGATATATTAAGCGCTTAATATACGAA
>NZ_WHJC01000209.1 GCF_009295725.1 Clostridium tarantellae | reverse complement strand
ATATTACATAAACAATTGATTATAAACATAATTATTCCATTATATCCTTTGATAATATTAGTAATAAAAAAAGTTGTACTTAATGAAATTAAGGCTATACAACAATATTTAAAATACATTTTAAAATATTCAAATAAACTTATTTTAAATATATATTTGTATATTATTTTAGGCTTTACCCAAAATACAACTGAAATATTACTTATTAATGTACCTAAAATTACACCTGGCAATCCAATTATTTTAACTAATATAATTGATGTAATTAAATTAATTATTCCCTCAAATAAAGGAGCATACCTATCTTCATAATATAATCCTGCACCTTCTTTAAATCTATCTACTGGAATTCTCATAAGTCTAAAATAAAAATTAATCATTAATATTGAAACAGTAAACAAATTTAAAATTTGTGATTTTCCTAGCCATATATTCACAAATTGATTAATTGTATTAAATAAAGACACTGTAATAAATGATACAACCCAAAAACTCAGAAAAAATAATCTTTTAAAAACTTTATAAGATAGCTTATCATTTTTCTCAACTAAAAGATTTCCAATACTAGGAGTAACTGCATTCATAAAACTAGATATAATACTTTCAAAACCCATCATAACCATATTATAACTATCAAACCTAGAAACTGCTGCTAAATTTACAAATGAAGATATAACTATATTATCTGTACCAAATACTGCTACGCCTCCTATTTTATGAAGAAATAATGCTTTGATATTCTTTGACAAATTATTTTTATCATTAAATTTAATATATCCATTTACATCCTTTAACCAATTGAATGATTTATCAATATAATAATTTATAGCTATGTAATATATTAAATTTATTACTATTTGAATTAATATGTATATATATAAATTAGAATATATGTTTAAAAAAATTATTTGCAACATTGCTATAATTAATTTTGATACAGTTGTTGCTATTGAAACTTTATATCCTTGTTGAGCAACATTTAATATACTTAATTTATATGAAAATAAATAACTTATACAAGTATTTATTAAAAATAATATAAAATATAATCTAACATCTACTATATTTATATTATCATTTATAAATACTCCTAAAAAAGGAAGGGCAATTATACCTAAACATAGTACTATACCACCAATAAGCATATAACATTTTTTATAAAACTTTAAATATCCTACAACTTTTTTATATTCCTTATTTGCAAAAGGTTCATATAAAGAAAAAATTATTGCAGCGCCTACACCCATTTCTACTATTGATAAATAACCGATTATATTAGTAAATAATGAAATTAATCCTAATAATTCATTTCCTAACCTGTCTAAAAATACTTTTCTAACAACAAACATGGGAATAAATGCTATAAAATAACAAACAACACTTACTATTCCATTTTTAGCTGCTTTTTTTGTTCTCATATATTCACCTCATATTTTATAATATTTAAATAAAACTAAGTATAAATCTGAATTTCCTTATTTATTTCACATACCTCTTCAGTACTATTTAATTTTATATCTAAAAATCTATCTAACATAATAAATGGTAACCAAAAACAAACAGACATTGGATTTCCTACTGCAAATAAAAATGATTCTGAAATAGCATTAATTAATAAAACTAAACAAATTAAAAATAATATTTTAACAAATTTATTATCTGTGCTATTTAATTTTGCTTTTTTATATTTTATAGAATTTATATAAAAGCCACATAAAAAAAATAAAATATAAAATATAGTTCCACAAATTCCATTCTCAATTAAAATAACCAAATATGAATTATGAAATCCCCAAATTAATCCCTTATTTAATTTATAAATATTATAATATGAAGCACTATTTCCCCAACCTAGTAATGGCTTTTGTTTAAAAAATATAAACGCCTGTTCCCAAACTATATCTCTAGAAAATCCTGTAGCTGCATTTCCTGCTTGACTATCTAATAATCTTTTAAGTGCTGGAATCTCTATATGTTTACATAAAAAAAATATTAAAATTAAAAGTGCTAATTCAATAAGTAAAGCTTTAATTTTATTACCTATATTATTTTGCTTAAATATTATAAAAGGTAAACTAAAAAGTATAATTCCCAAACAAACTATAGCTGTTCTTGAGCCTGTAGCTATAGAAACTGTAATATTGCTAACAAATAAAATAATTATAAAAAATTTAGATTTTTTACTATTAATGAACATCCAAATTAAACATATTAATGAAACTGAAGATATTGTAGCTAAATAATTTTTATTTCCATACATACCATGAAATTTTCCTAGCTCTGAAAGGTTAAATATAAACATAACAAACTGTACTAAAATTAAAAAAATTACAATTACAGAAAATTTCTTAAAATCTTTTTTAATATATTCACAATTTACTTTTTTTCTATAATAATATAAAAATAATGAAGTTATAAATAAAATAAAAGATCCAAATCTAAAAAATCCAGTAAAAAATACCTGTGGATTAATACATAAAGAAATAATGGTAGGAAAAATTAAAAAATTATAATAAGAAGGCCATATTTTCAATTCATTTTTTTCCTTAATCATAGGCATTAAACCTATTATCCCTAATATAAAACACCCAATCCATCTCAGAACTTCTCCTTTAGGTAAACTTAAAGAGGTTCCTACTGTAAAATAAAAACATAAAAATATAATAAAAAATATAGAATCAATTTTCTTTTCTTTTTTTCTTACTTTTAAAACTTTATGCATCTAATTCACTTTCTCCATTAATAATTAATTTATTAAAGTAATCTATATGTATGTTTGCCATATTTTCTATTGTATATTTTTTAACTTTTTTCAAATTATTTATACACATATTCTTTCTCAATTCTTCATTATTTAATATTTGTCCTATCCTATCACTTAATTTTTTTATATTATTTGCTGGAACTATAAATCCATTACTGCAATCTTCTATTAACTCTAAACCTGCAACGCATTTATCTGTTGTTATTACTGGTAACCCGTAAGACATAGCTTCATTAATTACAAGCCCCCATATATCTTTTCTTGTAGGATGTACAAATAAATCTGCTAGCATATAGTATTCTTTTAATACGGTAGGATCTATAAATTCTTTTAATTCTATATTCTTCAAATTATATTTTTTTATTAACTTATAATATCTATCTTTTTCTTCACCTCCACCAATAATAAGCAAATAATATTCTTCTTTAATATTTCTTAATGATTCTATTAAAATATCAAATCCTTTTAAATATATGAACCGACCTACAGCTAAAACTATTTTTTTATTTTTAGGTAATTTATGTTTTTCTTTTAATTCAGCTTTTTTTCTTTCATCAATTAAATTATTTAAAATATCATTTTCCATTAATGAAGTAAATGGATATCTACATATATTATTTTTATTAGCACCATATTTTAGATAATATTTATCATGATTTTCACCTGTACTAAACCATACTACTGCATTTTTATTCAAATGCGTTTTTATTTTTTCTTTAAATCCATTTCCACTTTTTGCAATAGCACCATCTCCTTCTATAATAAAAGGAATTTTTTTTATATTTAAAATTTCAATAGCCAGCATTCCTGTTAAAGTCGATACATTACTAATAACAATAATGTCATACACTCCTTTTTTTAAATATTTTACTACTTCAATGCATATAGCAGTATCTACTCCTGTATTTATTCCTTTCATTACTATTCCATTAAAATTTTGAAATTTATAATCTCTCCAACTTTCATTTCGTTCATATGAAAATGCTCTCTCAAATAATACTGTTAATTCACATTTTGAACCAAGCTCCGAAAAAAATTTCATTCTATAAGGAGATGGAATATTAGTAATCCATAAAACTTTCAATAAAATTCACCTACTTTAAAATCCTTTTTGCCACTCTATATAATTTTGCTTTTACATATAAATGAAAACATAATCTGTTTATATTTTTCTCGGCAATGAGTTTTACTAAGTTATCTTTATTATACAAATTATAACCTCTATAATTTATATAATAAATTACCTTTTCATTGCTTATAATATTTTGTATATAATTTTTCTTTTTTTCATATGATATATCTACATTTAAATAATATAATAAGAACATAATATTTTTACAATAATTTAAAAACCATTCATGTAATAATTCTTTATTATTATCATAAAACTTGATATTTTCCATTATAATTTCTTTTTCTTTTTGAACATAAAGTAAATTCTCAAAAATATTAAAATTAAATCTTTTGGTTAAACTATTATTAATAACTCTATAGTAATATAGACATTTATTAATTGAGCTATAAATATTAACATAAACACAATATTGCATTATAAATAAATAATCTTCCAATACTATACTTTTAAATCTTATATTATTATTATTTATAATATCTAGCCTAAATAGTTTGTCCCATAATACCATGCCAATTTTCCCATTTACTATATTATTTTTAACAAAATTATTTATAAACTCTTCTTTATTGCATATTTCTTCTTTATAATTCAATATTGATTTTAATTTGCCATTTTCATATATATTAAAATGATTACATGAAACCAAATCACTATAATTATTTTCTGCATTATTAAATAAAGTTTCTAACATATTATTACTTATATAATCATCGCTATCTATAAAAGCTATATATTTTCCTTTCGCTTTATTTATTCCTATATTTCTACTTTTAGAAACTCCTTTATTTTCTTGATGTATTACTTCTATTCTATTATCCTTATTTTTATATTTATCACATATTTCACTACTCTTATCTTTTGAACCATCATCAATTAAAATTATTTGAATTTCTTTAATTGTTTGATTAACAATAGACTCAATGCATTGCTCTAAATACATTTCTACATTATATACTGGAACTATTACTGATATTTTAATTTTCGTCATAAACTATCCTCTATTCACAATAAAACTATTCTTTAAATTATATATAAAATTTAATGTTTTAGGTGATTTTGAAAAAATAAAATTTTGTATCTTAATTCTATTATTAGGGTATTTATACTTTGAAATATAATCATTCCATAAGATATTTTTATTAACTTTTTTTATTATGATATTTTTATCTTCTTTATTCATCCTAACCCATAAACTAGATAAATGATAATATGATTGTGATATAACCATATACATATATATTTTATTTTCTTTAATACTGTTTAAATTAACTACATAATTAATCATAGAATTTATTATTTCTATAGAATCAATTCCTTTTTTTAAATTTGGTACATTAGTAGTACTACCTTTTCTACAAGGTCTATAATAATAAAAAGGAAATCTAATTTTCATAAATCTATTCTTATTAACTGTTAATAGTTTCAAAGTATATTCTTGATCTTCATAAAATCTTCCTTCTAAAAATTCAATTTTATTATTTATTAAAAAATCTCTTTTTATAAAATTTAGCCAAGTAACTATGTCATATGAATTATTATTTATGCTTTCTTTTATATATTGTATTCCTTCAATAACTTTATTTTCACTTGGTATTTTTCTAAAATTCTTATTTTTATTTATTATTTCTTTTTCATTTAATAAATCCCCATGTACAATATCTAAATCATATTTCTTAGCTATATTATACATTTTTTTACACATATCTAATGAAACATAATCATCACTATCTATAAATATTACATATTCTCCAATAGCATTTTTCAATCCTCTATTACGTGCTACACTTTGTCCCATATTTTTTTGATGAATTACTTTTACTCTTTTATCTAATAAAGAATACTTATTACATATATCTCCACTACTATCAGTTGATCCATCATTAATTAAAATTATTTCTATATTATAAAGAGTTTGCTTTCTAAGAGAATTTATACATTCTTCTAAATAATCTTTAACATTATATACTGGAACAATAATAGAAACTTTTATTTTATTCATGTTAATCATCACCT
>NZ_WHJC01000208.1 GCF_009295725.1 Clostridium tarantellae | reverse complement strand
ATCCACAACAATAAACTAGTTATCCACTTTAGATTTATTTCTATAAAAATTTTCTAAATATATTAACAAGACAGATATATCAGCAGGAGATACTCCTGAAATTCTAGATGCCTGACCTATATTTAAAGGTCTTATATTAGACAGCTTTTGAATTGCTTCTATTCTTAATCCTTTTACATCAGAATAATCTATGTTCTCAGGCATTAATTTTCTTTCAAATTTTTTAAATTGTTCAACTTGTTCTAATTGTTTTTCTATATATCCTTCATATTTGGCAATTATATTTACTTGTTCACCTATATCTATAGATAAACCTGGTCTATCATTATCTAATTCTTTAACCATAAAATAATCTAACTCTGGTCTTTTTATAAGTTCATACATATTTATAGGTTTTCTTAGCTCTGCCGAACCTAATTTTATAATAATTTCATTATTTTCATTTTTATTTGTTATTTGTAACTCTTTAATTCTTTCTAATTCATTTAATATATTTGATTTTCTTTCAGTAAATCTTTGCCATCTTTTCTCATTAACTAATCCAAGTTTATATCCTATTTCAGTTAACCTTAAATCAGCATTATCTTGTCTTAAAATTAATCTATATTCGGCTCTAGAAGTCATCATTCTATATGGCTCATTTGTTCCTTTAGTAACTAAATCATCTATTAACACACCTATATATGCATCAGATCTAGTAAGAATTAATGGCTTCAAATTTTTTATTTTTAATGCTGCATTTATTCCAGCAACTAATCCTTGAGCTCCAGCTTCTTCATATCCAGAGCTTCCGTTAATTTGACCTGCACTAAAAAATCCTTCTATATTTTTAAATTCTAAAGATGGTTTAAGTTGAGTAGGATTTATACAATCATATTCTATTGCATATGCTGTTCTCATTATTTCAACATTTTCTAATCCAACTATTGTTTTTAGCATCTTTATTTGAACATCTTCAGGTAATGAAGATGACATACCTCCAACATACATTTCACAAGTATTTTCTCCTTCTGGCTCTATAAAAATTTGATGCTTTTCTTTATCAGGAAATCTCATTATTTTATCTTCAATAGAAGGACAATATCTTGGACCCACCCCTTTGATACTTCCATTATACATTGGTGATCTATCTATATTATCTTTAATTACTTCATGAGTTTGTTCATTAGTATAAGTTAACCAACATGAAACTTGTTCTTTATCTATATTTTCACTCATAAATGAAAAAGGAACTATATTGTTATCGCCTAACTGTTCTATCATTTTTGAAAAATCTACACTACGCTTATTTATCCTAGCAGGAGTTCCGGTTTTAAATCTTCTTAAATCTATACCTAAATTTATTAAATTTTGAGATAACTCATTAGCCGAACTCAACCCATTTGGTCCTTGATTATAACTTACATCTCCTATTATTATTTTACTTTTTAAATAAGTTCCGCTTGTTAAAATTACAACTTTGCACTGAAAATAAGCTCCATTCTTAGTTAAAATTCCTTTAACTTTTTTATTTTCTACATCTATATCTACAACTTCTAATTGTCTTACATCTAAATTATCAGTGGATTCTAAAACTGTCTTCATTCTATCTTGATATTTTTTCTTATCAGCCTGTGCTCTTAATGAATGTACTGCTGGTCCTTTAGAAGTATTTAACATTCTAGATTGGATAAATGTATTATCTATGTTAACTCCCATTTCTCCACCTAAAGCATCTATTTCTCTAACCAAATGACCTTTAGCAGTTCCTCCTATATTAGGATTACAAGGCATCATAGCAATTGCATCTAATGAAAGAGTACATATTAATGTTTTACATCCCATTCTTGATGAAGCTAATGCTGCTTCACATCCAGCATGACCCGCACCGATAACAACCACATCATAATATCCTGCAATATATTTCATACTTTTTACTTCTCCTACTTTCCACAACAAAATTCTGCAAATATCTTATTTACTAAATCTTCTTCTAATTCAGCTCCTGTTATTTCTCCTAAAGATCTTAATGATGAAGTTACATAAATTGATATTAAATCTAAAAATTCATTCTTATTTAATCCTTCTAAACTAAGTGCTAAATTTTCAATAGCTCTATATAATGCTTGCTTATGTCTAGTATTAGTAACCATAATACTCTCGGTATTTATTTTTCCGTTAAAAAATAATTCTTTTATCTTTTCTTTTAATTCAGTTATACCCAAACCAGTTTTAGCTGATATTTCTATAATATTTTTTAAACTATCTATTTTATGTAAACTAATTTTTCTATTTAAATCAATTTTATTAAGTAAAACTATATAATTTCTATTTTTTATGTAATTTATTATTTCCTTATCTTCATCATCAAGTTCTCTACTAGTATCTAACATAAGAATAACTAAATCAGCTTCATTTATTTTCTCTTTAGATTTTTCTACTCCTATTTTTTCAACAACATCATCAGTTTCTCTTATTCCTGCAGTATCTACAAGTCTAATAGGAATACCATCTAAATTTATATATTCTTCAATAACGTCTCTTGTTGTTCCAGCTATATCTGTTACTATAGCTCTTCTTTCATTTAATAATGAATTTAATAATGATGATTTACCCACATTAGGTTTACCAACAATAACCATACTTAAACCATCTCTTATTATCTTTCCTTCATCAGCTGTACTTAATAATACATCAATTTCTTTTATTACTTGTTGTACACTATTTTTTACCTTAATAGGTATAGTTTCATCTGGTTCTTCATCATCCTCAGTAAAATCTACTGCATACTCTATTAATGCTAATATATCTAATACTTCTGCTCTTAATCTATTAATTTCCTGGGAAAGTTTTCCCTGACTTTGCGCCATAGCTGATTTCATTGAAAGCTCTGTTTTAGCTGCAATTATATCCATAATAGCTTCAGCTTGACTTAGATCTATTCTTCCATTCAAAAAAGCTCTTTTAGTAAATTCTCCTGGTTCAGCTAATCTTGCTCCACTTTTTATCACGGTTTGTAATACTTTATTGATAGCTATTACTCCTCCATGACAATTTATTTCTACTGTATCTTCAGCAGTAAAACTTCTAGGCCCTTTCATAAAACTTATAATAACTTCATCTAATATTTCATTATTTAAATCTATAATATGACCATATTTCATTGTATATGGCTTCATATCTAAAATATTTTTTCCGTTCTTTGCATTAAATATTTTATTAACTATTTCTAGAGCTTTATTACCTGATACTCTTATAATAGCAATGCCACCTTCACCTAAAGCTGTAGCTACAGCAGCAATAGTATCAAATTCTTTCATAAGCTCCCTCCTTTAATTATCTCTAAAATAAACTAATATTGATTTTACATAACAATATTCAAGAAGTCAAAATTTTAATTATATTTTAGATCTATATTTTACTGTAAAATACTCCAAAAAAATTATAAAAAAAGAAAGTCTTAACGACTTTCTTTAAAATTTACTTATTTTTTAATTCTATTACTATTTTTCTATTAGGCTCTTGTCCTTCACTATGAGTTACAATTAAATTATCATTTTGCAATGCAGCATGAATAACTCTTCTCTCATATGGATTCATTGGCTCTAATTTAATAACTTTTCGATATTTCTTAACTTTATATGCAGTTTTTTCAGCCAATCTTTTTAATGTTTCTTCTCTTTTATTTCGGTAATTTTCTGTATCTAGTACAACTCTTTTATAAGGAAACTCATGTCCTTTATTTATTACTAAACTTATTAAATATTGAAGTGAATCTAAAGTTTCACCTCTATATCCTATAATTGTCCCCATTTGTTTACCTATTAAATTTATGTTAATAATATTATCTTTTTCTTCTAGTTTAATTTCAGCACTAATACCCATTTTTTCCAAAACTTCACTCAAAAATTTCTTACCTTCTTCAATATAATCTCTTTTTAAAGTTACAGATATTCTAGCTGGTTTTGTTCCTATTAAGTTGAAAAAACCTTTACTACCTTCATCTAATACAGTATATTCAACTTTATCTTCTGTAGTATTTAATTCTTTCAAAGCAATTTTTATTGCCTCTTCAACTGTTTTTCCTGCAGTTTCTATAGTTTTCATACCCATTTCACCACCTTAAATAAAGTTAAAATTTAATATCTTACGATGCTTTAGTTAAATTCTTTTTCTTTTTATTTGGTATAACTACCAAAATATAAGTTTGAAGCATTTGTATAATATTACCTATAACCCAATATAAAACTAACATAGATGGAAAATTTATTGACATGAATCCCATCATTCCAGCCATAACTAAATTCATAGTATTCATATTAATTCCACCATTTTCAGCATTAGATGACATACTTTTTTGCATTATATATGATGATAAATAAGTTGTTGCTGCTGATAAAATAGGTAAAATCATTAACTTATCAGGTCCACTTAAATCTGTAAGCCATAAGAAAGATACACCCGCAGTTCCTGCTTTAAATGATGGTGTCATAAAAACATAATATAATGCAAATAATATTGGCATTTGTATTAATAAAGGTAAACAACCACTCATAGGATTTATTTTATACTCTTTATATAATCTCATAGTTTCTTGATTAAGTTTTTCTGGATTATTTTTATACTTTTTTTGAATTTTAGCTATCTCAGGCTGAATTTCTTGCATTTTAACTTGAGATTTCATTTGTTTAATATTTAATGGTAATACTAATAATCTTACCAATAAAGTTAATAAAAATACTGCCATAACATAACCAGCACCAACTGAAAAGATTCCCATAGAAGTTACTAAATTATGTATAGCATCAAAAATGGTAGTAAATATTCCCGTTATAGGACTTAAAATTGCAGTCAAGACCATAACCTCCTAAAGTATATATTTATTTCACCGGATCATATCCCCCTGGGTGAAACGGATGACATTTTAAAATTCTTTTTATGCTCATTAATCCACCTTTTAAAGCACCATATTTTTCAATTGCTTCAATTGCATATTGAGAACAAGTAGGATAAAATCTACAAGTTGGTGGCTTTAATGGTGATATACGCTTTCTATAAAATATTATTAATTTTAGTATTATTTTCTTCATTTTGTAGTCCTGCCTTTTTTAATAAATTAATTACGGCTTTCTCTACTTGCTTATAATTTTTTCCGTCTATAGCAACTCTTGCAATAAATACTAAATCTCTACCTTTACTATCATCTAAATTGTTAGAATTCAATCTATAACTTTCTTTTATTAATCTTTTTACTTTGCTTCTAACAACACTTTTTCCAACTTTTTTACTAACTGATATTCCTAATCTACTAAAAGTTTTTCCTTCTTCAGTTTTATTTCTCTTATTGTGAAAAACATAAAGCACTAATAAATCATTAGCATAGGATTTTCCTCTTTTATAGACAGTTCTGAATTCAATATTTTTTCTCAGTTTATGTAACATATTAAATTTTGCACTCCTTTTTTTCTGCTTATTAGTGCAGAAAAAGGCCACAAAACGCGGCCCTTATGCTGTTAATCTTTTTCTACCTTTTTGTCTTCTTGCTTTAAGAACGTTTCTTCCAGATTTAGTTTTCATTCTCTTTCTGAAACCATGCTCTTTTTTTCTTTGTCTTTTTTTAGGTTGGTATGTCATGAACATTCAAATACACCCCCTTATGTATGAAATTTTATAGCTATAGTCAAAACTATATTTATCTCTTAATTCCTAGTAATTTAGGTATTACTGTTTAATTATATATTTCAAAAGTTTTAATGTCAAGAAAATGAATACTTCTTCAAACATTTACTACATTAACTAAATTTATATTTAATTTGGAAAAGATTTTTTATTATTTTATTCTTAAATAATTTATATATAAATTTATCTCTTTAAAATTGCTCATAAATTATTTATTTTAATTGCTTTAATAACATAATATTATTTTAAAATTTTATTAATAATTTTCATTATATATGTTAATAT
>NZ_WHJC01000207.1 GCF_009295725.1 Clostridium tarantellae | reverse complement strand
TCTATTATCAGTATTTTTTTTAGTCATCATATTTATCACCCAATATTATTTTATAAGAAAATGGAAAGGCTGTCGACTTTGTCGACAGCCTGAAGCTATGAATATTAAATTCATAGCTTTTTATTATCTTTAAATATTCTTATTTTTTTCTTTAATATTATCTTCTTTTTTTGAAAATACATCCCATAATATACTTAAAGCAATTATAACTAATAATATTGGTACAAAAAGTGGATGAGAAGTAAATGAGAATAAATATCCTAATTTAGGAATTACTGTTAAGACTTTACCTATAACATCTTTTGATTTTATAACTTCACTATCTTCTACATTATTATTATCACCCTTAGTTATAAATCCTGCTTCTTCTTTTTCTATAATTCTATGAGTTACAATTTTATTATCATAGTTAAAGGTAATTATGTCATTAACATTTAGCTTTTCAGGATTTTCATGCTTTATTACTACTAAATCTCCTGGTTCAATTTCTGGTGACATACTACCAGTTAATATAGTGTATGTTCTAAATCCTATAGTTTTAAATATTTTATCTGATTTAGTTAAAATATTATTTACTAAAACTAATATTATTAAAGCTAAAAATATATAGGATATAATATTCATTATTTTTTTCTTTTTATTTATCATTTTTTCTTCCCCTTTTTGTTGCTAATTATTAAAGCCAAATTATTTAACTTCATCGGAACTATCTAGTATATTTTCATTCTTTACATTAGAATTATCAATATCTTTATTTACATTTTCACTGACATTATTATTTATATCTTTATTATTTATATCTTTTAATTCAGTATTATCATCTAAAGAACTCTTTTCTTTTTCATTTAATAACTTTGATTTTAAACTTTCAAGTTCTTCACTAAATGTTACATTATTATCTGGATTAAACTCTTCTTTAGGATCATCTTCTCCTATGTTTAAAGTAATTTTTTTAGTAATTGTGGAGCTTTCTCCAGCATAATCATAAACATAATTAATTTGTAGTTCATTTCTAACTATACCTGCATAAAATTCCTTTTCATTTACTAATTGTTGAACTAATGGATACATTGGACTATTTTCTTCCCATAAAATTTTATAAATAATTTCTCCAGTTGGTGAAAAATCTAATTGCCAATGTCTAGAATTAGCAGATATTTTATCAATTAAATTATTTAAAGAACTCTCTGTAGAATTTTTAGTATAGTATCCTCTACTAGCAATATCAAATATTATTAAATCCGCTTCTTCTGATGGTTCTTTATGCTGCCCAACTTGTACATATTTACCTTGTGTTTCATCCCAATTAAAAGTACGAGTTCTTTCTTCTTTTGAATTTAATATAATGTTTTCATTAGAGTTTTCTGTTATTAAATATTCTTTATTTTTATTAAGATTTTTTAAAATATGATTTTGATCAATATTTAATTTTTGATGTTTGTAATTTAATTTTCCTATATCAGCCCCATTATGAGCTCCATTAGAAATAGCAACTATATGATGTATTGCCGCACCATATTCTTCTCCAGCATTATTTTTACTTCCCATCCAAGAATAGTTTCCTTCTCCTACAGTTCCTATTAATGCTTTTCTACTAACTAATTTATTATTATTATTTTCAATTAACTGAAACCTTTGCTTTTCATCTACATTTTCATCTATATTAACTTTTTCCTTATTAAAATAATTTGTTATATATTGTGAAGCATTATTTAACCATTTTTCATAATTAACAGTTGCCTTGCTTTCAAATCCATCATCTGTTTTAATCATTCCACTATACATAGGTCCAATTGAAGAATATACATTCATAGTAGCTTCTGGAAATTCACCTATTGAAATAGAGTTATCTTTACTTGTTGCTCTATCAGTAAAATATGCATAACTACCAGTTGCACCTGTAAAAGCTAAGGCTAATCCTGTCATCATAGCAATTAATTTATTTTTTAATTTCATAACTTATTACCTCCTAAGCTCCTACTTCCATTTAATATTATCATTTTGAGTAGACAAAATGTCTATAGAAAAATTTATCTTTTTTCCTTCAAAACTTTTATTTAATTCGTCACTAGCAGTTACAGAAAATTCACCTATTATTCTTTCATTACTTTTTAAAATAATATTATTATCATTATTTTGTATTTCTTTATATTCTTCATTTAAAAGTTCATTTAAATTTCCAGAATAATTTTTTGAAATATTTTCTCCAGAAATATTTTTAAAAACTAAATTATAAGTGAAATTTTGTAGCTCTTCAGGAGTCATACCTACTCCATTATAAAATTTAAATTTTAATATTTGATCTATTGTTCCTATATTATCTATATTAAAAGTATCTACTTTTGTTTTCCCAGGTAATAATCCATCTATTTGTAATTGTACTTTTTTATTTTCTTCTGATTTTGATCCAAATTCAACATCTAAATTTCCAAAATTAATTGATATATCTGCTTTAACTAGTTCAATATCTTTAAAGTATGCAAAACTCATACTAGTACCCGCTATGCCAATTGCTAAAGCTAATAATATTGTACTAACTTTTTCTTTATTGTAAATTTTTTTCTTGCTCATAAGTTTTATACCTCCTCTTTCAGAGGTTTAGTTAACATATTTTCATTAACTAATTCTAAAAATATATCATAACTACCTAATGCTATATTTTTATAATTAGACTTATTTTCAGTTAACTTTGACTCTTCTGCATATTCATATATAATTCCTAATATAAACTCTTTTTTCAAAGCTTTTGCATTATTGTTCATATCTTTTGAAAGACTTATGGTTATATCAAAAACCTTTTTTTCTCCTGCTTTTACTTTAATTTGTTCTAATAAATCTACTTTTTTTTCTTTAAAAGCATCTTTAAAGCTTCCTGAATATAATTCCTCTCCTTTATAAGATATTTCTATAAAAGAATTATTCATAAAAGCATCATACTCTTTATCACTTTCAAATATATCTTTATTATTTTTATAATTTTTTAAAAAACTCTTATTAAATGTAAATTTCTCAATTACTATATCTTTATTACTGCTATTCTCTATAAAAAACTCACTTTTCTTACTCATACCTGGTTGCCACATACCATCTTTTTCAGAAAAAATTCCTTCATTTTTACCTTTTGTGGATTCTATTTTCACATCCTTAATATTAGGATTTGCTAATACTGTAGAAAACTTTACTACCGCTAAAACACCTATAGTTGCTATTAAGGCCATAACTATATTTTTATATTTCATAAATCTCCACCAACTTATCTTTAAATATACTATAAGCCCTAATTTTCATTAGGGCTTACAAAAATTATATTGATTTAACAGCTTTATAGCTTGTCTACTCTTTGTGTGCTTGCTCTCCAGTAATTGTTATAAATGGAGTATCTTCTCCTAAGATATAAGCTAAATCAAATTCAGCATTCTCAAAATCATTTCCTAAATCTGGATTAACAGTTAAAGTTAATTCAACATTTATAGGATCTCCATTTACATCTACTGTATGATCTCCTAAACCTTCTGCTTGTAAAGTGAATACTTCATCAAAAGTAACAGGTGTTCCATCTTCTTTTTCACCTACTTTAGTTTCTCCTAATCCTTCAACTAAATCAATTGTTATAGTTGAATCTAATGAACCAAAGTTTTCAACTAATATATCTCTTGTGAAAACTTCACCTGGTCTAACATCTACAGTATAACCAACTTCATCCATTTTTGCATTACCATGAGTTGCAATAACCCAATCTGCATCTGTAACTTCTACATCAATATCTCCTAATACGATACCCACTTTAGTTGTAACTTCTGCTTTATCAGTAAAATATGCAAATGATCCTGCAGTAGCTCCTACTAATAATGTTCCTGCTAATAATAATCCTGCTAATTTTTTCTTATTCATAATAACCTCTCCTTCAACCCAAAAAAATATTCTTTACTTGAAATTATATTTTCAAATCCATATTTTTTCCAATGAACATTTTTAATTATTTGTAAATATTTTGATTATTTTTTTATTAAAACCATTTAAACCATTTTATTACACTAATGTATTATTAATTTTAACGATACATTTTATCAATTTCATATATTTAATCCTTTTCTAATATTATTTTTATTAATTCAACCCTACATTTCTTTGCCATTTTATTAAATAATTTTATTGTTTTTTAAAAAAATAATTTATATGTTTCGTCAAATATTGATACTTAACTTTTTAATTCCAATTAATACTTTTTATTACACAAGAAAATTTAAAATATTATGTTATAATACTATGGTGTTGTCTTTTATTAGTTTTACAAAGGAAGGGATACAAATGAAAAAAATTTTTGATTTAAAAGCACATGAAACAAGTGTTAAAACAGAAGTTTTAGCTGGTTTAACATCGTTTTTTGCAGCAGTATATATTATTGTTGTAAACGCTAGTATTTTAAGCGATGGTGGTGTTGCTATGGAACCATTAATAATAGCAACTTCATTAGCATCATTGGTAGGATGTTTATTAATATGTTTTTTAGGTAATGCGCCTCTTATTCTTATGCCGGGTATGGGAATAAATGCTTTATTTACTTATACTATAGTAAATACTATGGGATTATCTTTCCAAGAAGCATTAGCAGCAGTTGTTGTTGCTGGATTACTATTTTTAATAGTTGCAATTACTCCTCTTGCTAAAATATTAACTGAATCAATTCCTACTACTTTAAAGGAAGCTATAACAGTAGGAATAGGACTTTTTATTACATTTATAGGATTTCAAAAAGCAGGTTTAATAGTTGCACATCCATCAACATTAGTTAAGCTTGGAAATATATTTACACCTGAAGTTTTAGCATTTTTATTAACATTAATAATTACATTAATATTATTTATTAAAAATGTTCCTGGCGGATTCTTAATAGGAATTATTGGTGGAACTGTTATTTCAGCATTATTAGGTGTTGTTGATTTATCTAAAGCATCTTTTGCTTTACCAAACTTTAGTTCATATAAAGATGTATTTTGGGCAATGGACTTTACAGCTATAACATTACCAAAGTTTTGGATAGCAACATTTTCTTTATTATTAGTATTAGTTTTTGAAAATATAGGTTTATTACATGGACAAGTTGATGGAATGCTAAAGCAACCTCATAAAACACATAAATCTTTAATAGCAGTAGCTTTATCAACTGCAGCATGTGGTATCTTTGGAAGTAGTCCATCTGTTTCTACAGTTGAAGGAAGTGCTGGAATAGCTGCTGGTGGAAAAACTGGTTTAACTTCTTTAATTGCTGGTATATTATTCTTATTATCATTATTCTTTATTCCGATAATAACTTTAATACCAAATGCAGCTGTTGCACCAATACTTATAATTATAGGTTGTCTTATGATGAAAAATGTTATACATATTAACTTTGATGATTTTACAGAATCATTCCCTGCATTTTTAACTTTAGCTTTAATTCCACTTACATTTAGTATAGTTGATGGAATAGCTTTCGGTTTCATAAGTTATCCTATTTGTAAGATTGCTGGAAAGAAATTTAAAGATATTTCAATTGCAATGTACATAGTTTCATCAATATTTTTAATATATTTCTTACTTCAAGTAATTTAATGTTTTTGAAACATTAAATTTAAATAAGTATATAATATTATTAAATTAATCTATAAGGTGAACATATATGACAATATTTGAATTGCCTCCATCAGAACTTACTGCTTTAGCAGTTTTATTAGGTATTAATATTTCTAAATCCTATACTGTTCAAGAATTAGAAATATTAGTATCTCTTTTAGAAGTACTAATAGGTATATTAGATTTAACTATTGTTTCTAATGAAAAAGAGGTAAAGAAACATTCAGATTTTGTTAATAAAATTTAAAAAATAAAACTCACTTAATTAATTAAGTGAGTTTTATTTTTTAAATTTTTATAGTTTTCTTGTATAAATATGCACAAAATTTATTTTTTTTATATTTTTATTCACAAAAATATTGATTTTATAAAATATTATATAT
>NZ_WHJC01000206.1 GCF_009295725.1 Clostridium tarantellae | reverse complement strand
GTTATATATTATCATCATTTTTATATTTTTTAGAAAATACAGACTTAAAGATATTAATATTAAATTTATGGTACTCAATATTATTATTAATATATATATATGTATCTTTAAGCTTTTTACCTTATGATAAAAAAAATACTTTTTATAACTCTAAATGGCTACTTTGGCCTGTTATAGTTAATTTAACAACGCTTATAATTTATGGCTTTAATGTTCCTTATATAGAAAATGAACTTAAAGTTAATTTTATTTTATTTGCTTTACTATTTGTATGTTATATATCTAGAGAAAAAATTTCTAGTCTTAATTTTAATACTTCCTTAATTACGCTACTAAGAATTTTAGTAATAGCAATTCTCTACAAACTAATACTTATATGTGTTTATGAATTAAGTGGTGTTACTTTGGTAAGTTCTGATAAGTCTTTTATTTTAACATTTTTGAAAGGATTAATTTTTCCTGTAATTTATGAAGAAATTTTATTTAGAGGTTTTTTACTAGGTACTCTTAGTGCTTTTAAATTATCTAAAACTAAAAGTAACATTATTCAATCATTAATTTATGGTATATTACACAATATTATATTTTTAGAACCTTCAAATATATTTTTAGCTATTATATACACATGCTCCCATTCTTTAATGGGTTATTTATATGGTAAAGCTTATTTAAAAAGTGGCTCTATAACTTGTAGTATAGTTTTACATTCTTTATGCAAAGCTATTTCCTTTACTTAATAAAATTATCTGTTAATTTAAATTTATGTAATTTTTATTATAAATACTTATTTTACTGATTTAATACATGAAATATTGTGAGGAGTTGAAATTATGACTTTAAAAAAGAAAAAAAATAAAATTTCTATTATGTTAATTTGGTCATTTATACTATGCTTTTTATTTATAGTTATAAAAATTAGCTCTAATAGTACTTCTAAAACTTCCATATCTATAGCAAATAATAATATTGTTATTAAAGAACAAAATGAAGAAATTACAGTACAAGAAGTACTTAAGGATAATAGCCTTTTGCTCTTTGCTAAAAATCCTTTGTGAGGACCTTGCAAAGAGCAACTGGTTCAGTTGAATGATTCTCACATACAAAATATAAAAAATAACAATTTTAATGTTTTCCTAATAACAGAACGTCCTCCTATGGCAAATATGGAATGTGAATCACAACTAGGCTTATTAAGCTTAGATTCCATCTCTGATAAAAATGGTTTTATAAAATCTCATTTAAATATAACAGAAGAAAATGGCTATATTTTAATTAAAGATGATAAAATTATAGACTCAAATTTTAATGAAAAGTATATTGAAGATTTTATTAAAAACTATATCAATATATGATAATAGGGAAAAACACTTACAATGTTTTTCCCTACAACAATTAATTTATATGATCACTTTGGAATCCTTCTCTTTCAATAGAATGTTTTTTAGCTGTTCTATTATGATTTTTTCCTTCTTCACTAGTAATAGGAGTTTGATAATTACATTTTTTCATTCTAGCTAATTTATTATCTGGTTGACTATCTTTTGACATTTTTATCTTCCTTTCATTTAATAAAACTTTTACTTTTTAAGTTACAAATAACTTTTTAATTTAGTTTCATATAATATTCTCAACATCATAAATACACAAATTTTTTATTAAAAAAATCTAATATATCTATTTTTCTTACTTTTCTTTACACTACTTTCAACCATATTAAATTCATAGTAGTTATTAATATTATATATAAAATAAAATATATTATACATTATACCTAATTATTTTCCTCTAAATTAATACTACTTTTAATACCTATAACAAAACCTACTCCTAATAAAATAGCTGCTGTTAAAAATGGTAGTTTACTATTTATTTCAAATATAAATCCTGAAAACAATGAACCTGTAATCATTCCTATTGCTTTAGCTGAGTTTTGTATTCCCATAACAGCACCATAATTATTTTTAGACATTCTTACAACTATATTTTGTTGTATAGGTACATATATACTGCAAATAGCTACAAAAATTATTATAAAAATAAAAAATAAAATTATATTAGGTATTAAAGCTGCTATAGCTACAGATAAAGATAATGCTAAACTTAAAATTTTAAAACTTTTTACTTCCCCAAATCTTTTTCCTAAATAAGGTGTTATTAATAAATTAGCTAAAAATCCTATTATTCCTGCCACTGATAAAAATACACCATTAAAAGTAGGAGGTAAATTTAATACTGATTCTATATAATAGTTAATGCTTGAATTATAACTTGTTGATGCAAAATAAAATATTATTACCATTATCATAACTAAAGTTAATTGTGGAGTTAACATATCTTTGTGCTCTTTAAAAGAAAACATATTTAACGAAATTTTATTCATAGTTTTTTTAGTTTTATTAATAATAGTTTCTTCAAATAATAAATATATAATTCCACAAATTGTAGTACATAAAAGAAACTGCACAAAAAATGTTATTTTATAATTATTATTTCCTAAAACTCCTCCTAATAAAGAACCTAAAGAACCGCCAATAGTACTTACCGCAGAATAATAGGTCATATATTTTAATCTATTTTCTTTTGTAGTAATATCACTTAAATATGCAATTGAAGTTGTTAAATAACTTACTACAAAAGCTCCTCCTAAAAACCTAAAAATAACTATAATTATAGGATTACTATTAAATCCAAAACCTAATTGACTAATTCCATAGCCAAAAAGCCCCATCATTAAGTATTTAATTCTTCCATGTTTATCTGATAAGGAACCAAATATAGGTGAAAATAAAAAATTTCCTAATGACATTGCTGCAAAAAACACACCAAACATAAACGCTGGTAACCCTAATTTCCTAATAAGCATAGGGGTAACAGGATGTGCCATATTCAATGCTATTGTAGATATAAAAGTTATAAATAATACATATCCCAAAGATTTTTTTCTCATATTATACTCCTATTTTCTATTGTAATTTTATATGTGATTTATTATATCAAAACCTTTCTTCTGTAACAAACTGAAAATAATATCCTTCTATAATTTCATATAAAAAAACGAATTAATTTACATTTTTTGGAATTTATATTAAAATATTAATATAAGTTATTTACTTTTATTAAAAAGAAGGTGACATATTTGATTAATGAAAATCAATATAAACTCTCTAAGAAATCTCAAACTTCAAAAACTTTATTTTTTATTATTAAATTTTTAGTATTAAGTATATTAATGATTTTTATTATTAATAAGTTTGTTATATTTATTGCGTATATTCCAAGTGGTTCTATGAATCCTACCCTTATTGAAGGTGATAATTTAATAATATCTAAAATCTATACTAAAATAAATAGAGGTGATATTATTGTTTTTAATCATGAATCAAATGAAAATATGCTTATAAAAAGAGTTATAGGCTTACCTGGAGATTTTATAGAAATAAAAAAAGGAAAGGTTTATATAAATAATTCTTTGTTAGAAGAAAATTATGTTAAATTTCCTGAAGATACTAATAATATTTTTAAAGTACCAAAAGATAATTATCTATTTTTAGGTGATAATAGAAAGGACTCTTTTGATTCTAGAAAATGGACTTATCCTTATGTATGTAAAAAAGATATCGTTGGAAAAGCTATTTTTAGATTTTACCCTTTTAATAAAATAGGATTTTTAAAATAAGCAAAACCAATAACATTTTTAAAATGTTGTTGGTTTTGCTTACTCATTTGTCTAATTTAATTGAAAAATTTCTTAAAAATAAATGTTATACCACTTACTATACTTACTATTACTAACAGACAAATACTTTTTATTAACATTTTTATTCTTTTTCTTTTAGCTCTCCTTTTTCTTTTAGCAAGTCTTGCTGTTCTGGTGCATACTATCATCATATCCTCCATAAGAAAAAACCTTATAATTCCTTCAATGTAAATTATACCCAAAATATTAATAATACTCAACTTAATATTTTACAAATAATTAATTACTTTTTATTAAATTCATCAAGTACTTCTGTTGTACTGTGTAACTCTTTTACCGTTTTTCCATCTGATTTAATTTCCATATGAATTATAAAAGATAATAATGCTCTTAATAAAATTGTTGCTCCTAAAATTGCTATTTCTTTAAAACTTCTAATAAGTACAGTTTTTAAAATTTCTGCAGCTAGTTTAAATTCTAACCCCATTGCCATAGCATTTGCTAATGCAAACTTTATAGGATACTCATATTTATTAAAAACACTTAAACTATAGTAATAAAATGCTTTTAATGCTCCTACTGTTATTACTATAGCACCCATTATTTCAAGTATTTGAATTATAATAGGAAACCCTACTTGTATTATTTCTTCTAACATTATAATCACTTCCCCAATATAATTTATCTATTCTATATATTCTATAATACATCTTTATAACCATACTTTTCAAATATCACTTTATTATCCAATATATAATTAATTATGGTATTTTATATGAATATCTTTAAAATTAATAACTAAGTATTATTTTTGCTTTCTTTTAAATATAACATCAAAAAATGCTGTACCAAATGCTAACCCTAAAGGAATCGATAGTTCTCTAAATAAATCTATCTTTGAATGTCTAAAAAAATAATCAAAAATAAAATTTAAAGCACTAAAAAAAATAAATATTTTTATAAATATAATTAATCTTTTTTTTATTTGACTCCATTTTAACTTCCTTAATTTTATTAATGTAATTAAAGAAAAATATAAAAGACAAAAAAAAGTAAAAATTACATATGCTATTACAAATTTGATAGCAATATTACTCTGTACATCCTTATAGACAATAAATACTGAAACTATAGTTCCAATAATAAATAATGTTTAAATAAATTTAGTTAAATTCAGTGATAAAATTTTTTTCATTTGTACTTACTCCTATTATAATTTTTTATATTAATGATATAATACAGATCTTAATTTCATTAGATGTTTTAAAAGTTTTTATCCCATAATCAATTAATTTACTAATGGAAATTCCAAACACAACTGATAAAAAACTACGTAAATCTTTATTGTCCATATACTTTACTCCTTCTAAATAAACTTTATAATTATTTTATTAGAAAATAAACTTTTATTAGTTACAAAATAATTTTATATGATTTTTTTGCTTTTTAAAAAAATATAGAAGTGCACATACACTTCTATAAAAATAAATACTTTTTTAAAATTCTTCTCTTCTAATATGATGCATTAATACAGAGCCGTTATAGCTTTTTACACTTTTTAATTTAAGTTTAATCTCTGGATTATTTTTATTGAATAATTGTATTCCATTCCCTAAAATAGTAGGCATTATTGATATTATATAATCATCAATTAAGTTTTCTTTAATAAGCCTATCAGCTAAAGAACTTCCACCTAAAATCCAGATATCTTTTCCTTTCTTTTCTTTTAATTTATTTACAAAATCACATACATCTTCTTTAATAAATTCTACATCATCATTTCTTTTATAATCACTATTAGTAAATACATAACTTTTTTTACCTTTGTACACCCATTTATTAGGGCTAAGTTCATTTACAATTTGATCGTAGGTTTTTCTTCCTATAATAACAGTATCAATACTTCTATAAAAATCCGCATATCCATAATCAGCTTCTGGTTCACTTCCATCACCTAAAAGCCAATCAATTGCACCATTTTCTCTTGCAATATATCCATCTAAACTCATTGCTATATATAAAATTACTCTTCTGCCCATACAAACTACTCCTTAATTATTAATATATTTTAAAATTACTTTTTAGTTTCTATTTTATACTACTTAATTATTATACAACTTCATGAAATTTTTACATAAATTTTTTATTTATTGGTTAAAATAATTTAGCTTAAATTTAAAGTTAATTATGTTAACACCACTTTACAAGTAATTAAAAATTAATTTTATAAAAAATGAACCAAATTCCTAAAAACTGTGCAAACTATTAATACAACCAATACTAATAAAACACAGGAGGAATTTGGTTCTATGAATA
>NZ_WHJC01000205.1 GCF_009295725.1 Clostridium tarantellae | reverse complement strand
TTATTATGTATTTTAATAAAAAAGAAGAATATGTTTGTTGTTAAAGAAAAAAATATAAAAATTACATGTGTTTAAGCATATGTAATTTTTTTTACTATGAAATATATTTTGATGAAAGATTTCTTAGTATGTTATGAAAGTTAGTCATAAAAATTACAGTTACATAATATATATAAATTATCAAGTTAATTAATAAGGGGGTATTAATAATGATTAAAAGTAGTGGAATATTTGTTAAAATAAATTATAAGTTGCAAAGTTGTATAAAAAATAACAGAAGCCATTTAGCAAAAACGTATAAAGATAGTAATAAGCCTAAATACATTCTTTGCGCTGGAATATATAATAAAAATGGTGGAACTATAATATTTCATGCAAATAATTTTAAAGAAGCTGAAAATATTATTAATAATAATCCTTTTATTAATGCTGAAAATTATTCATTTGAAATATTAAGTAAGAACTATATAAATCTTTCAACTATAGGAATTATTAATTAGCATATAAATAAATTTTAAAATTTGCATAGAAGTAAAGCATGTATGCTATAAAATAGTATACATGCTTTTGGTTATATATCTAAAAGATTTTTTTTATAAGTACTATATAATTCTTTTAGCGTTTCCATATTTTCATCTAGTTTTAAATGAAGAATTGAAGCTTTTTCATAATCATTTTCGTTTATAGATTGTTTAATTTGAGTAAATAAACTTCTAGTATGATAGCTATCTTTCATTATTAAGTGTCTTAATTCATTTATTGACATCCAATTTGATACATCTAAATCTAAAGCTTTATCTAAGCAATGAAGAGATTTAGTAGCTCTTATTTCATTTGTATATTGAGGAATAAGTCTATAGACTACTTCAGTAGACCATCTTGTTAAAGTGGCTAATCTAAAACTATTTATAAGTTTATCTGTAAAAACATTATTTACTTTTAAAACATTTAACTTTTCATTATATTTATCGAAAGCAGATAAATTTTCAAATACAGTAGATGGTGCATGACCGAAGAACTGATTTCTTTCTTCTTCAGTAAAATCTTCAAAAACATCTTCTTCACTTCTATAAGATCTAGAATATTCTAGATAATCTGCTTTTTCATTAGGTTTTTTAGATAATTCTTTAAGAAGTTCATCTTCAGATTTATTATTTTCAACAGCATATTTAATACCATCAAGCATAGATAGATAACTAGCTGCTATGCATAAATAAGTATTTGTAAATGGATTTGGAGATCTTAATTCAAATCGTGTTGCTAATGGATTTTGAGGATCTCTTATTAAGCCAGCAAGGATTGTTCTATTTCTTGAAGGAATTTCTGGACTTTGTCCAAGCGAAGTAACAATGCAAACAGGTGCTTCAAATCCAGGTTTTAATCTTTTAAGGGAATCAGTTGTAGAGGATATAAATGGATTCATTATTTCGTAATTTTTTAATAATCCCATTATTGCACCATAACCAATAGTACTTAAAAAATGATTTTTAGTAGCATTAAAAAGATTTAATATTTTACCATTTTTTAATTTTAAACTAACTCCTAGATGAGTATGTTCTCCACTTCCTGCAACTCCATCTATAGGCTTAGCTAAGAATGTAACTTCTAATCCATTTTCTCTAAATGTTTCCTTTACTAAAGTTCTTATAAATAATTCATTATCAGCAGCTTGAAGAGCATCTGAATATTTCCAATCTATTTCAAGTTGTTCCATAATATGATTGAAATGACCTGTTGAATCAAGTTTAGCTTTAACTCCTCCAACCTCTTTATGTCCCATTTCAGGTTCAAATCCATATGAATCCATTAGTAATAAGCTTTTTTCTAATGCTGTTCTTACATTACCTTTAGTTCTTGTCCAATATTGTTCTTGTAATACTTGAGAGGTACAAAGTTCTTCGATTTGTGCTTTATCATTAGGTGTTTTAATCCAAAATTCAAGTTCTGTAGCAGAGGTTAATAAAATATCATCTATATCATCAAAAGATATTTTTAAACTTTCAAGTGTGGAAGGATTATTCTTTAATAGCTCTAAAAGAGATTGCTTAAAAGTATCTATAGCATGTTTAAGAATATGTCTAGAATCCACAGCTTTATCTTCATGAATTAAAAAGCAAGGAATTCTAAGAGTTCCAGTTGGATTATTTGTAGAAGAATCTAAAAAGTCATAATTATAATCAATAAACCAATTACAATCAATATCAGCAATCATATCTACTTTAGCATTATTAAGAGTTGCTATTCCAGGGAGTACAACTGATGAACCATCTGTTTGAACTGCAGTTCCGTGAAGAAATGAATCTATATCTTTTATAAATATTTTTACTGGTATTTTTTCATCCGTATCATTTCCAGCAAGGTCTACTCCAACTAAAGAAACAAATTTTATTTCAGGATGTGAGTTTAATATTTTTATTAAATCTTCTTTATTATGATTTTTTTTAGGAATTGTATAAATCAAATTATTACTCATAGTATTAAATTATTACAATTAGTATAATAATTGTAATAACTATAGTCACTTCCTTTCATATATAAATTTAAAATACATTAAGCGAATGAATTTTAAATCATTCTAATAATGGTTCGTGTAATAAAATTATATTAAACAAATTTTATTATATGATGTGATTAATGTCAATAAAAATAAACTAAATTTAGTTAATTGTAATGGATTTATTTTATAGAAAGTTATAAAATATTTTTATTAACATATTATACTTTTTGGAGTGAGAAGCGATATGAGATATATAAATTTCAGAAATAATCCTATAGGTTTTTTTGATTCAGGAGTAGGTGGATTAAGTGTAATGAAAAAAGCTATAGAGATTATGCCAGAAGAAAGTTACATTTATTATGGAGATTCAAAGAATGCTCCTTATGGAACAAAAACTGTAGATGAAGCTAAAAAATTAACATTTAATGCAGTGGAGTTTTTGTTACAAAAAGGTGCAAAAGCAATTGTTATAGCATGCAATACTGCTACTTCTGCAGCTATTAAAGATTTAAGAAATACATATAAGGAAATCCCCATTATAGGAATAGAACCAGCACTAAAACCGGCTGTTGAATCAAAAAAAGAAGGGAAAATAATAGTAATGGCAACTCCTATGACTTTAGCTGAAAAGAAGTTTAATGATTTAATGCAGAAGCATAATAATCATAAAGAGATAATATCTGTTCCCTGTGCAGGATTGGTAGAGTATATAGAAAAAGGAATATTAACAGGAAAAAGTTTAAATGATTATTTACAAAGTAAGTTAGGCATATATAAAAATAATAAAATATCAAATATTGTATTAGGATGTACTCATTATCCTTTTGTAAAAGATGAAATAAGAAATATAGTGGGAGAATATCCGAATATTATAGATGGTAGCTATGGTACAGCTAGAGAACTAAAGAGGCAATTATTAAAATTAAATTTAAAAAATAATAACTGTAAAAATGGAAAGGTAAATATATTAAATTCTAGCAATGATGATAAACTTGTAAAGTTGAGCAAAAAATTATTAGAAATTTAAAAATACAGAAGTATACATAATTGAAAAATAAATTTTGAATTATGTATACTTTTATTAAAAAGTTAAAAATGTTTGTTAAAATATTGACAAAAAAATAAAGAGTTGATAATATATAGTCATAGAAATGAATTGTCAGAAAATTTAAAATAAATAAACAATAAGAGTTTGATTTGGGGGTAAATTTTATGAATATTAATGTGAAAGAGTTTTTGGGGGAAAATTTTTCAGTTGAAGATGCTATAATTTTAAGAGAATATATAAAGAATAATTTAAATGATAATATAGAACTAGACTTTAACGGAGTGGGAAAAATTTCTACAAATTTTCTAACTTGTTTATTTACAGAACTTATAAATAGGTTAGGAAGAGAATCTATAATTAAAAAAATTAATGTTAAGAATTTATCAAATTATACAGATTATTCTAGAGTGGTTAAAGGTACAACTTTTAATTAATATTTTATAAAAAAATAATAGGAAAATATGTTAAAAAAATATTTTAGAGTATTAAATCATAAGCTTATAAAGATTAAATTAATGGATTGTTGTCTATTATATTAGTCTTTATAAGCTTTTTATTTTGTGGATATTTAAATAATAAGAAAAATAATATATAATTTATAAAAAGGAAAACTATTCTCATTAAATAAAATTTTGTTTAATGAAGGATTAATAAAAATTAAAAAGACGATACTATATAATAGTTTTTATTTTGAAAGGAGATATTTATATGAATCCAATAGTTACAATAAAAATGAAATCAGGAGAAATTATGAAAATAGAATTATATCCTGAAATTGCTCCTAATACGGTTAAAAATTTTGTAAGTTTAATTAAAAAAGGTTTTTATAACGGAGTTGCATTTCACAGAGTAATTCCTGGTTTTATGATACAAGGAGGATGTCCAGAAGGAACGGGAATGGGTGGCCCTGGATATAGAATAAAAGGTGAATTTACTAGAAATAAATTTAAAAATGATTTAAAACATGCAAGAGGAGTTTTATCCATGGCTAGAACTATGGTAAATGATTCAGCAGGAAGTCAATTCTTCATAATGGTTGAAAATTCACCTCATTTAGATGGACAATATGCTTCTTTTGGAAAAGTAATAGAAGGAATGGAAGTTGCAGATAAAATAGTAGCAGTTAGAACAGATTATAATGACAAACCTTTAGAGCCTCAAGTAATGGAAGAAGTAACAGTTGAAAATGCTGACAATATAGGAGAGCCAGAAACTCTTTAATTTATAACTAGGGATTGGTGATATTTATGGCCATGTTAGAAAATGAAAAATCAATGTTAGTTTATGGACTAAATGAAGAACAAATTTCAGATTTGCAAATAATGGGTGTGAAATTAATTGTTGTTAAAGATGAAATGGTTGATATGAAGATAGATGATATATTATCAGGTTTAAGATTTGAAATTGTAAATAATAAATTAGATTTGCAAGAACAAATAATAATTTTTAACAACCTTCCTGATGAAGAGCTTAAAATGATGATAGGAGTAGTTAAAGGAATAGTTAAAAATCCTATATTAGCAATGGTTACAGAAAGTTCAAGACAATGGGAGTTTATTAATTTAGCAAAACATTTAATTGAAGAAAGAAATTGGCATATGGAACATGAGAAAGGAAAACTATAAATGAGTAGAGTTGGGGAAAGAATAAAACAGGCTAGAGAAAAAAGCGGACTAACTCAAAAAGCATTAGCTAAAAAACTTGGAGTTGCAGAAAAGTTTGTTAATGAAGTTGAAATAGGAAAAAAAATAATTAATGAATCATTAATAGATAAAATTTCTAAAGTTTTAAAAGCTGATTTAAATGATATAAGTATGGTTGTTACAGATGAAGATTTAAAAAAGGAAAAGCAGTTAGAAGTAAAAAATGTAGCACCAACTAGAAGAAATTCAAAATCAAATGGCGAAATAAATGAAATGTGGAATCAAGCTTTTGGTTCTGTGTTAAAAAATGTGCCTATATATGATTATAATTTAAATAAACTTATAGGATATAAACAATTACCTATAAATTCAAATAAAATAGAAGGTTATTCTGCTGATAAAGTATTTTATATAGTGATAGAAAATAATGATATGACAGGTTATAGAATGCAAAAAGGAGATTTAGCATTTTGCAATTCAATAAAAGAATTAGAAAATAATTCTATATGCTTAATAGAGCTTAATGGTTTAAGAGTGGTAAGACAAATTAAAAAACTAGATAGTTCAAAAGTACTTTTAATTAGTAATGGTGGAAGTATGAAAACAGAAACTACTAATATAAAAGAAGTTACACCTATAGCAAAATTAAATAAAATAGAATTTATATTATAATAATGTTTAAAATACACTTAAAATTAAAAAATTTTTAAGTGTATTTTTTTTAGTAAAATAACTTGTTTAAATATGTTAATAAACTTATTAACATATTCACATTGTCTTGTGGATAACTTAAAAAAATAATCAATTCATTTAACAATTATGAATATATTATAT
>NZ_WHJC01000204.1 GCF_009295725.1 Clostridium tarantellae | reverse complement strand
GATATATGCTAGTATATTAAATATAGAAAATTTAGGAAGTGATATCAGTGGATAAAAATTTAACTGTAAATGATGTTTTAAACGATAGAGAAGTAGGAAGTATGATTCCTTTATTAGTAAATATAAATGAAATAGATGTGCCTATAATATTTATAAAGGATTTTAAAGAAAGTATAGAAGTAATAAAGGATGATGTATTAGTATCTATAAAAAGTTCAACAATAGGGGATAAAAAATGTGATATGTTTTTACTTATGATAAAATTTGGGGATGGGTATAATAATATATATGATATATGGTTTAATTATGCATTTCAATGGCATATGGATTTTCTTAATAGATTATTAGACTGTGATAGAATATTATTAGATTTTAGAGATGAAAATAATGATAGAATTAAAACTATACAAATTAATAATACTATTTCAGAATATATAGAAGAATATATTGAAGTATGTGAAAAAGATGTATTAATTAAAGGACAGCGAGAAAATAATATAATATCTATTGAAAAAAGAAAAAATTATGAAAAATGGATTGATGAAGATGTGTATAACCTTATGGATAAAGTATATGATGATTTCAGTACAATTGAAGAATTATGGGAGAATTTTTAATAAATAATAATATTTAAACCTGAATTTCTAAATTAATTAGAAACTCAGGTTTTCTTTAATACATAGAAAAACGCTTTTCTTTTTCTTGTAAAGGGATATTATCTTCAATAATATCAATAACTTTACAAAAATTATTTCCTTTTAATAGAGAAGATTTAAATTTAACTATATTATTAGAGATACCTTGAACTTCTATAAGAACATCTCCATCATTTAAATTTTTAGCATAACCTGTTAAGGATAAGGTAGATGCAATGTATTGACAAAAGAATCTGAAGCCTACTCCTTGAACTTTACCTTTTATAAGCAATTTTTTTCTAATCATAGTTGAAACCTCCTTAATTTGTATATTTTAATTATAGCAATGAATAAAAGGCAAAACAAAGGCATAAAATAACACAAATATTTAATTAAAATACTTAATATGGTATAAATGTTATGGTTAATCAATTTAAAGAGGAGATTGTTATATGGCTGTTGAAAAAAGTCTTGTAATCATTAAGCCTGATGCTGTTGAAAGAAATTTAGTAGGAAAAATATTAGAAGTATATGAAAATGAAGGATTAAAAATATCAAAGATGAAGATGGAAAAAGTTGAGAAAAAAATTGCTGAAAAACATTATGAAGAACATAAGAATAAAGTTTTTTATGAGGAATTAATAAAATATATCACAAGAAGTCCACTGGTAGTATTAGTTTTAGAAGGAAAGGATGCTATAAATAAAGTTAGAGCTTTAAATGGAAATACTAATCCTGAAAATGCTCAATTTGGAACTATAAGGAAAAGATTTGCATTAAGTAAAACAGAAAATTCAGTTCATTCTTCAGATTGTGTAGAAAGTGCTAATAGAGAAATAGTTTTATGGTTTCCCAGTTTATAGTTTTAGTTATAATAATATATTAATAAATAAGTTATAAATAATAAAATAAAGACTTTAAGAGTATCCTCTTAAAGTCTTTATTTTAATGAACCATTAATTCTAACCAAGCTTTATTATATTTTTTTAAAGTAGAACTATCTAAATCTGTAAAAACTTCAAAATTCTTAAGAGAATTAAGGTCAGGATATGCTACTTTATTATTTTTAATATTATCATCTAATAATTCTAAAGCTCCAGTATTAGGAGTAGAATAACCTATATATTCAACATTTTGAGCTGCATTTTCTGGATTAAGTAAAAAATTTATAAATTTTTCAGCATTTTCTTTGTTTTTTGATCCTTTTGGTATTACTAAACCATCAAACCATTCATTAGATCCTTCTTTAGGAAGAGCAAAATCTAAATCAGGATTTCGATCCATCATTGTAACAGCATCGCCAGACCAAACTACTGCTAAAGCAGCTTCATTAGCTACCATAGCATCTTTAACCTCATCAACCATGTAAGCCCTAACTAATCCATCTTCTTTTTGTTTAATTAATTCATTTTTAGCAGCATTGATTTCAGATTGTTTATTAGTATTTAATGAATAACCTAATTTTTTTAAAGCTACCATCATAGAATCTCTAACACTATTTACCATAATAACATTATCCTTGTATTTTTTGTTCCAAAGGACATTCCAACTATCAACAGGATCACTAACCATTTTTTTATTATATAATATTCCTACAGTTCCCCACATATATGGAACATAGTATTCTCCATTAGGATCAAAAGGTAAGTGTTTGAACCTTTCACCTATATATGTATAGTTAGGTATATTATTAAAATTTATTTTTTCTAACATATTTTCAGATATCATTTTTTCAATCATATAGTCTGATGGAATTACCAAATCATAGGATACATTTCCACTTTTAAGTTTTTGATACATTATTTCATTAGTATCATAAACATCTTCATGAACATTAATACCAGTTTCCGCTTCAAATTTATTTATTAAATCAGGGTCTAGGTAATCACCCCAATTGTAGAGATATAAGTCACCGTTAACTCCAGATTCTTCTTTTCCACAACCTATAAATAAGGAAGAGAGTATAATAAAAATACAAATTAGAGAAATTAGTCTTTTAAATTTCAAATTAATCATCCTCCTCTACTAAAGATTGTTTTTTATTAACCAATAATAAAAGTAATAAAATAACAATAAACATTATAGTTGATAAGGCATTAATTTCGGGTTTAATACCTCTTCTAGCCATAGAATATATTTCTATAGATAAATTTGATATACCAGGTCCTGTAGTAAAGAAGCTGATAACAAAGTCATCTATAGACATTGTAAACGCCATTAAAAAACCAGCCATTATACCAGGTTTTATTTGAGGTAAAACCACTTTTTTTATAGCATAGCTAGGAGTAGCACCTAAATCTAGTGCTGCATCTGTAAGGTTTGGTGGTAATTGTCTAAGTTTAGGCAATACCGATAATATTACATATGGGATACTAAAAATTATATGTGCTAAAAGCATAGTTATAAATCCAGGTTGTAAATTAGTAAAACTGCTTGCGAATGAAAAAAGACACATAAGTCCTATTCCAGTTACTATATCAGGATTTAATACTGGTAAATAGTTTATATTTAATAATAAATTTTTCTGAGCACCACCTAATTTATTTATGCCTATAGCACTTATTGTACCTATAGTAGTAGCAATTATAGAAGAAATAATTGCTATTGTTATTGTATAATAAAGAGCTTGTAATATTCTTTCATTTTTTAATAACTCAAAATACCATTTAAAAGTAAAGCCTTGCCAAACTGCCATTGATTTTGAATTATTAAAGGAAAATATTATTAACACTATAATAGGTGTATATAAGAACAAGAATGCTAAAGTTATATAAAATTTAGAACAAAAATTTAATAATTTCTTTACCATAATTGACCACCACCTTTTTTGTTAGCTTTACTATTAGTATCATATTTAGACATTAAAGCCATTGAAATTAAAATTATTAGCATCATAAGCATAGAGATTGCGGAACCCATATTCCAATCTCCCATAGTTGTAAATTGTTGTTCAATAAGATTACCAACTAACATATATTGACCACCACCTAAAAGTCTTGAAATAACAAAGGTAGATACTGCTGGCATAAACACCATAGTTATTCCAGTCATTATTCCAGGTACACTAAGTGGTAAAATAACTTTTTTAAATGCTTCAAACTTGGTTGCTCCTAGGTCGTAGGCTGCATTTATAAGATTTTTATCTATTTTAATTAATACGGTATATATAGGTATTACCATAAAAGGTAAGAAGTTATATACCATAGCAAATAAAACAGCAACATCATTATATAATAAGTTAAAAGGGCCTATCCCTAGTGTTGTTAAAATTTTATTAACAATACCATTTTTACTCAATATAGCCATCCAAGCATAAGTTCTAAGTAAAAAATTCATCCACATTGGTAATATAAAAAGAAGTATAAGTAAATTTCTTTTCTTAATATTCATTTTTGAAATTATGTAAGATATAGGGTAACCTATAATTAAACAAAGTAAAGTTGATAATATAGCCAAATATAATGAGCGTGCAAAAACTTTTAAATATAATGGATCCATAAGTTCTTTATAATTTTCTATTGTAAATACAAAAGTGCCATTTTCTTTAGTTGTAAAACTAAAAAATAATATTAATAAAAGTGGGATAACAATAAATATTGTACTCCAAATAAAATATGGATAAGCAAGTAGTGAAGATTTTTTATTTTTCATTTAAAAAAACACTCTCTTTTTTCATTATATGTATACTTTCAGGTTCTAAATTTAATCCTATTTCGCTTCCCACTTTTGCACTTTTAGTGTTATGTATTATCCAAGTTACATTATTTATTCCTAAAATCTCCATTTCGTAATGGACACCTTTAAATACAGATGAAACAACAGTTCCTGTAATCATACCTTCTTCTACATTTACTATTTCAAAATCTTCAGGCCTTATTACTATTTGAATTTCTTCATTTTTTTCAAAGCCTTTATCTACACATTCAAAAATATGATTAGAAAACTTAACTTTAAAATCTTCTAGCATAATGCCATTAACTATATTACTTTCTCCTATAAATTTAGCAACAAAAGCATTTTTAGGTTCATTATAAATATCTTCTGGAGATCCCATTTGTTGAATTCTTCCTTTATTCATAACTACAATAGTATCAGACATTGTTAAAGCTTCTTCCTGATCATGAGTTACAAATATAAAAGTTATACCTAATTTCTTTTGAATTTTTTTTAATTCTAATTGCATTTCTTTTCTAAGTTTAAGGTCTAATGCACCTAATGGTTCATCTAATAATAAAACCTTAGGTTCATTAGCTAAAGCTCTAGCAATAGCAACTCTTTGTTGCTGACCACCACTTAAAGAATTTATATTTCTTTTTTCATATCCCTCTAATGAAACTAATTTTAGCATTTCTTTTACCTTTTGTTCAATAACATCATTAGGTGTTTTTTTTAGTTTTAGCCCAAATGCTATATTTTCATATACATTCATATGAGGAAATAAAGCATATTTTTGAAAAACAGTATTTAGCTCTCTTTTATAGGGTGGTAAAGTATTAATAATTTGATTTCTAAAAATTACATCACCACAATCAGCAGTTTCAAAACCAGCTATTATTTTTAATGTTGTAGTTTTTCCGCATCCACTTGGCCCTAAAAGTGTTAAGAATTCATTTTTCTTAATATTAAGTGAAAGTTTATCTAAAATAACTTCCCCATCAAAGGATTTTTGTATTTCTTTTAATTCAATAATGTTATCATTCATAATTAACACCTCTTTCATATAGCTTATTAAAATGATGGTGGGGTGCTTATCCAAATAACTTTTGCAGCCACCTTACCTGGATTAAATATGTAGTGATTTGCTTTGGGTTTAAAATAAAAACTTTCTCCTTTTTTTACTTTAATTTTTTTATCTCCTAAATGTAAATAAATTAATCCTGATAAAACAAAGCCAAATTCTTCGCCTTCGTGAGGTTCTTCTTCTATATATTGTCCTTCAGGTTCTAAAGTTATCATAATAGGTTCCATTTGATTTTTTTGAGCATTTGGAACAAGCCACATTAATTTATATTTTAACTCTTCATTTTCAGTTTCGAACATATCATCTTGAGTAAAAGCAATTTTTTCATTTCTATCATCGCTGAAAAATTCATTAAGGTTAGTTCCAAGAATATCTAAAATATCAATTAGAGTAGCAATTGATGGTGAAGTTAAATCATTTTCTAATTGAGAAATAAAACCTTTAGAAAGCTCACATCTATTAGCAAGTTCTTCTTGAGTAAGTTGTTTTTCTATTCTTAATCGTTTAATTTTATCACCTATTTGCACATTTAACACCTTCTATCTAAAAAATTATAACCACTACTAAACATTAAGTTTAAAATTACTAAACAAACAAAAATATTATATATATTTTTGGATAAAAAATCAATATTTAAAGTAAAAAAATATATT
>NZ_WHJC01000203.1 GCF_009295725.1 Clostridium tarantellae | reverse complement strand
GTTATTTACCTCCTGTTGGTGTTTTTATTTCTTGTTATTTATATTGTGCCATACTGGAGGAAAATATAAAAACTTAACTTCAAAAAAGTTAGGTGAATTAATGGTTGCGGAATTCCGCAACCGACTAATAATAAATAAATTTTTAAGGAGGATTATTATTAATGCATATAATTAAATTTAAAGTATAAACTAATGAAAAATTAACGTTTATATAGGAGAAATATTAAAAATGAAGAAATTATTATATATAACTGTAAATTCAAAACCTGAACAATTGTCTTCAAGTAAGAAAGTAGGAAGAATTTTTATAAATAAATTTTTAGAAAAACATAATGAATTTCAATTAGAGGAGATTGATTTATATAATACACATCTTCCAAGATTAGAATATCCATATTTTGAAAAAAGAAATTGTGTAGTAAATAAGGATGATTTTAATAAACTCAGTGAAAAAGATAAAGAAGAAGTACATACTATAGTAAAGTTATGTGATCAATTTAAAGAAGCAGATATTTATGTAATAGCTGCTCCTATGTGGAGTTTATCTTTTCCAGCTCCTTTAAAAGAATATTTAGATTGTGTAATACAAGATGGAAAAACTATAGAAATTAATGAAAATAAAATAATAGGATTATTAGAAGATAAACCTAGATCATTTTTATATATACAATCTTCTGGAGGACCTATTCCTTGGATATTAAAAGGTACATTAAATAAAGGAATAAATTATGTAGAGGATTTAATGAAAATAGTAGGAATAAAAAAATTTAATGAATTACTAATAGATGGAACTGGATTTACTCAAGAAGAGAAAGAAAAAGCAGAAAAAGAAGCTATAGATAAAATAGATAGCTTAGTTGAAAAAATATGGAAAGAAACTAACGAATAAAAATATAAAAAATGTAAAGAATATTTTTAAGATAATTTCTATAATAGGAGGTGAGAATTTGGATTCACTAGATAGAAGAATACAAATAGATTCTTATGTATCAAAATATATGGATGAAAATGGATGTAGCTTCAAACAAGCTTGTGAAGATTTAGAAATAGATATGGAAGATGTATTTAAATTACAATATGATGATGAAGAGTGGTAATAGTTTTTTATAATAAGAAACTCAGCTAAAATTAGCTGAGTTTTCATTATTAGCCTTCAATTATTTTAATAAAAAAAGTTCTTGTTCTTGGACCATCAAATTCACAGAAGTAAATATCTTGCCAACGTCCTAAAATTAAATTTCCATCATTTAAAATTAAAGTTTGAGATGCTCCTATAGTAGATGATTTTAAGTGAGCATGAGAATTTCCTTCAAAATGTCTATAATTTCTATCAAGAGTTGGATAAGCTTTTTCAAATCCATAAAGTAAATCCTTAACTACATCAGGGTCTGCATTTTCATTTATTGTAATGCCAGCTGTAGTATGAGGACAATATATTATCACTAAACCATTTTCAATGCCACTATTTTTTATATCTTTATTTACATATGGTGTTATATCAACCATTGTTTGATGTTCAGAAATAGACAGTGTGTGTTTAAAAAAATTATTCAAAGAAATCACTCCTTTATGTAACTATATTATATGCTTTTAAATTAGATATATTTATTTTAATTTAATTATATACCAATTTACTCTATAGTTACTAAATAAAAGTGTATAAAATATTGTAATTTTAATTTATACACTTTAATAAAATTAAAATTAAAAATAAAACGAATTAAATGAAAAAATAAATACGAATTATACGAGTTTTATATTGACAAATATACGTATAAATAATAATATATATTTATAATAAATAGGGATAGGGGAAGTTTATGTTAGAGAAAATTTTTAAGTTACAAGAACATAATACAAATGTTAGAACAGAAGTGTCAGCAGGAATAGTTACTTTTATGACTATGGGTTATATACTTGTAGTCCAACCATCTTTTATGGGAGCGGCAGGAATGGATGTAGGGGCTGTAACTGCTGTAACTGCATTACTTGCAGGTGTTTTTAGTATAGTTATGGCACTTTATACAAATAGACCTTTTGCCATGGCAGCAGCTATGGGATCAAATGCATTTTTTTCTTTTACTATGGTGCAAGGGGGGCTAGCTACTTGGCAACAAGGGTTAGGAATGACATTTATATCAGGAATAGTATTCTTTTTACTAACAATATTCGGATTAAGAGAGGTTATAGTAAAGGCAATCCCTAAAAATGTAAAATTAGCTATTGGAGCAGCAGTTGGTTTTTTCATTGCACAAGTAGGATTTAAGAATGGAAACTTAATGAGTATTACAGATGGAAAGTTAGAACTTGGAGATTTAACTTCACCAGGAGTTATGCTTGTAGTTATAGGATTATTTATACTTGTTGGATTAATGGCTAGAAAAATAAAGGGTGCAGTTTTAATAAGTATAGTATTAATAACTTTAATAGGTATACCAATGGGAATAACACAAATACCAGATAAGTTTATAACACTTCCGCCATCAATAGAACCAATTGCCTTTAAGCTTGACATAATAGGTTCTTTAAAGCTTAGCTTTTTTCCAATAATGTTTACTTTCTTTGTAGGAGATTTCTTTTCTACTTTAGGAACGGTTTTAGGAGTTTCAGCTAAAGCAGGATTTTTAGATGAAAATGGAGATTTACCAGATATAAATAAGCCATTCTTAGTTGATTCAATAGCTACTATGGTAGGAGCTGTATTAGGATCAACAGTTGTAACTACATATATAGAATCAGCTTCAGGAATAGAAGCGGGAGGAAGAACAGGACTTACATCGGTATCAACAGGAGTTTGTTTTTTATTAGCATTATTTGTAACACCAGTAGTTGGAATGATACCTTCAGAAGCAACAGCACCAGCACTTATAATAATAGGATTACTTATGATAAGTGCAGTTAAAGATATAGATTTTTCAGAGTTTACAGAAGCTTTCCCAGCTTTTGCAACTATAATATTTACTGCTTTTACAGCTAGTTTATCTAATGGAATAAGTATAGGGATAATTTCATATGTATTTGTAAAGCTAGTTTCAGGAAAGTATAAAGAACTTAATATAGGAGCATATGTATTAAGTGTATTATTATTAATGTATTTTATTATATAATTTTGAGTTTTATTATCTGTAATAATATTGCGATATAAAAAATATATAATAGATTTTGAATAAAGAGTAAAAGGGTACCCTTACAGGTACCCTAATATAATATTTAAAATTTATATTATTAGGTTAGACTTATTAAAAATTAAGTGTATAAGTGTATATAAATGAACTATGGAATAATTTGTTTTAGAAAGGAATGGGTTAGTATGAGAATAATGACTAAAAATAAAAAAAGTTTAGTTGAAGCGGCTATGGGAAAAAGAAAATGTTCACTTATAATCAAGAATGGAAAAATTTTAAATATGTTTACTGGAGAAATTTATTATGGAAATATAGGTATCTATGATGGTTTTATTTGTCATATTGAATGTAATCCAGATGGATTAAACAAAGTAGAAGAACCTTTAGAAGGAGAAGTAATTTTTGATGCTAAAGGTCAGTATGTTATACCAGGACTTATAGATATACACATTCATATAGAAAGTACAATGATGACACCAAGAAATTTTGCTGAAGCGGTATTAGTTCATGGTACAACAACAGTAATTACGGATCCACATGAAATAGGTAATGTTTTAGGGGTTGAAGGTGTTAAGTATATGCATGACTCTAGTTCAGATTTACCTATGAGACAGTATGTATTAGCTCCATCTTGTGTTCCTTCAGTATTAAATATGGAAAATGCAGGTGCTAATTTTACTTATAAAGAAATAGAAAAAATGTTTAAAATGGAAAGAGTTATAGGGCTAGGAGAAATAATGGATTTCTTAGGGGTAATAAATAATGAAGAAAGAATGGATTCAATTATTGAAATGGGAGAAAAATTTGGTGGTTTTCTTCAAGGACATGCTCCTTTTTCTTGTGGTAGACCATTATCAGCTTATCTTACAAGAGGAATAAAAAGTTGTCATGAAAGTAGATTACCTCAAGAAGCAAGAGATAAAATAAGAAATGGAATGTTTGTAGATGCACGAGAAAGTTCAATTTCAAAAAATGTTAAAGATTTATTTAAAGGAGTTAAAGACTTTAGATATTTAGACAATTTTACTTTATGTACAGATGATAGAGAGCCTGAAGATATTGTTAAGGATGGTCATATAAATTATGTAATAAAGGAAGTTATAAAAGCGGGTATGAATCCTATAGATGCTATAAGGTCAGCAACTTTAAATTCAGCAAGAGAATTAGAAATTTCTAATTTAGGAGCAATTGCACCAGGTTTTGTAGCAGATTTGGTAATAACACCTTCTTTAGAGGATATAGTTCCTTCCGCTGTATTTTTTAATGGTGAATTAGTAGCTAAAGATGGAAAAATAGTTAAAGAAATTGAAAATATGAAATTAAATGTAGAAAATAAAAATACAGTATATATAGATGAAGATTTAACTTTAGAAGATTTTAAAATAAAAGCTCCTATAAATGAGGGGAAAATAAAAGTGAATGTTATTAAGTATGAAGATAAAGTAAGATCAATAACTACATTTTCAGAAAAAGAAGTAAATGTAGTTAATGGATATGTAGATTTATCTAATAATAAAGATTTAATGACTGTTATGGTGATAAATAGACATAAAGGGAAAAATTCTAAAGCTATTGCTATTGTTGAGAATTTTGGAAATAGTCATGGGGCTATAGGTAGTACAGTATCACATGATTGTCATAATATGACTATAGTTTATGATAAAGAAGAAAATGCTTTATCTGTTTTAAAAGAATTAAAGAAAATAGGGGGAGGAATAACTTGTGCTGTTAATGGAAAAATAAAACAAACCTTAGCGTTACCAGTGGCAGGTTTAATGTCTAATAAAAAATGTATAGATCTAGCTAAAGAAGCACTTGAAATGAAAGAAGCATTAAGGAAAATTGGTTTAATAGAACCACCTAATCCACTTTTAAGAATAGCTACCATAGCATTGCCAGTAATACCAGATGTTAAGATGTCTGATTTAGGAATAATTGATGTTAATAAACAAGAATTTATAAATTTATTTATTAAATAATAATTTTATATTATGAACTATGAGGTTTATATAAAAATATTAAACTTCATAGTTTTTTTAATAAATAAATTTACATAATTAATTTATATTTTAACTAATTTTAAAAAAAAATTAAAATGATAAATAAAGTTAATTAGAGAAAATAATAGATAAAAATATAAAATATTACAATAAATACTTTAAAAAACAAATTAAGAATTATTATGAATATATTTGAGGGTTAATAAAATTGCAAATGTAAACGTATTTAATATATAATGAGATTGCAAGGAAAAAACAAAATATTACAAAATATTACAAATGAGAAGGAGGGTTAAATGGATAAAAACATAAGACAAGAATTATTTGAACCAGATTTAATATTTATAGAAGATATTAAATATAAAGATGAAGTTTTTGAAAAAATTTCAAAAAAATTATTAAAAAAGGGAGTGGTGAAAGAAACTTATATACAAGCTTTAAAAAAAAGAGAAAATGAGTTTCCAACAGGAATTAATTTAAGTGTTGTGGCAGAGAATATACCTAATATAGCCATTCCTCATACAGAAAGTGGTTTTTGTAATGATACAAAGGTTGTATTAGTTAAATTAAAAAATAAAATAACTTTTAAAGATATGATGAATCCATCTAAGGATTTAGATGTAAAATATTTATTTATGATATTAAATAAAGAAGGATCAGAACAATCACATATTTTATCTTATATAATGAGTTTTGTAACTAATAAAGAAAATATGTATAAATTAGAAAAGGCTAAAACTTTAAAAGAATTATATAACATAGTAAAATATTAAATTTTAGATAGTGTAAAGTTTAATATGAAAAAATAGGTTAGATATTATTTTGAAAATATTATTTTTAAAAACTATCAAAGATTATTTTTAGGTACAACAAAAAGACCTTCTATGAGAAGATTTTAAAAATAT
>NZ_WHJC01000202.1 GCF_009295725.1 Clostridium tarantellae | reverse complement strand
GTATGATATTTGATATAAAAAATTCAGAAAAATATTCTACTATAGAAATAGAAAATATATTTATAAAAAGCAATGAAAAGAACTATATTATAAATTTAAATGATATATTAAAATGTGATGAATGTAGAAAAAAATTAATAAATTTTTTTGAAGATGAAAATATAAAAAAGAATTGTCATAATGTGAAAAATGCTATAACTGCTTTAAGAAAAATAGGAATAAATTTCAAAGGAATTTTGTTTGATACAGAAATTGCTGCATATCTTTTAGATTCATCTAAGGGAGATTATAATATAATAACTTTGATAAATGAATATTTAAATGAATATCCAAAAGCAACAGAGGAAAATAAATTTAAGATTGCTATTTTGTATATAGATAAGTTAAAAGATATATTAAAAGAAAAAATTAAAGATGAGAACATGGAAGAATTAATGTATAAAATAGAATTACCTTTAACAACAGTATTGTCATCTATGGAAGCTTTAGGATTTAAAGTTAATAAAGATATGCTAGAAGAATTAGCAATTAAATTTAAAAACAATATTGATAAAACGCAAAAAGAGATTTTCATTTTAGCGGATGAGGAGTTTAATATAAATTCTCCAAAGCAATTAGGTAAAATTTTATTTGAAAAATTAGATTTACCTGTGATTAAAAAGACAAAAACTGGATATTCAACTAATGCAGAAGTTTTAGAGAAGTTAATGAATAAACATGAAATTATAGAAAAAATAATTTATTATAGACAATTAACTAAGATATATTCAACTTATGTAGAAGGTCTAAAAGCAGTAATTGATAAAGATGGGTGTATACATTCATCTTTTAATCAGACTGTTACTACTACAGGAAGATTATCTTCAACAGAACCTAATCTTCAAAATATTCCTGTAAAATATGATATGGGGAGAGAAATTAGAAAAGTATTTATTCCAAGAAAAAATGGTGATATGCTAATATCAGCAGATTATTCTCAAATAGAATTAAGAGTTTTAGCTTATATAGCTGATGATAAAAATATGATAGATGCATTTAAGCATCATTCAGATATACACACTAAAACAGCTTCAGAAGTGTTTAAGGTATCTTTAGATGATGTAACTTCTTTAATGAGAAGTAGAGCTAAAGCAGTTAATTTTGGTATTGTATATGGAATAAGCGATTTTAGTTTATCTCAAGATTTAAAAATAACTAAAAAAGAAGCTAAGGAATATATGGATATTTATTTTGAAAGATATCCTAAAATAAAAGAATATATAAGTAGTGTTATAGATGAGGCTAAAACTAAAGGATTTGTATCTACTATGTTTAATAGAAGAAGATTTATACCTGAAATAAATTCATCTAATAAAATAGTAAAGGCATTAGGAGAAAGATTAGCTATGAATGCTCCAATACAAGGAAGTGCAGCAGATATAATAAAGCTTTCTATGGTTAATGTTTATAGTAAGTTAAAAGAAAAAGGGTTGAAAAGTAAAATAATTCTTCAAGTGCATGATGAATTAATTTTAAATGTTATAAAAGAGGAATTAGAAGAGGTAAAGCAATTATTAAAAGAAGAAATGGAAAATGTAGTAAATATAAACGTTCCTTTAGAGGTGCATATTAATATTGGATCAACTTGGTACGATACTAAATAAAGGAGGGGTATATATGATTAAAATAGGACTTACTGGAGGAATCTGCTCTGGCAAAAGTACCATATCATTAATGCTTAAAGAAGCAGGATTTAAAATAATAGATGCTGATATTATAGCAAAAGAGGTATTAGCTAAATATCCTGAAATACTTTTAAAAGTAAGAGCTGAGTTTGGAGATAATTTTTTTGATTGGAGAGGTGAATTTAGAAGAAGAGAATTTGGAAATCATATATTTAGATTTCCACGAGAGCGTAAAAAATACGAAGAAATAATTATACCTTATATTAAAAAAGATATTATTTCAAATTTTGAAGAATTGGAAAAAGAAGGAGAAGTTTTAGTTGTTTTAGATGGAGCTACTCTAATTGAAAATAATTTTCATGAAAAAATGGATATGATTGTATTAGTTTGGGTTGATGAAAATTCTCAAATTCAAAGAATTAAATTTAGAGATAAATTAACACAAAATGAAGCTATAAATAGAATAAATGCTCAATTAAGTTTAGATAAAAAAAAGGAATATGCAAATTTTATTATAGATAATAGTGGAAATATAATGAAGACAAAAGAACAAATTTTAGATTTAATAGATTTATTGAATTTATATAAATAGAGGTTAGATTATGAAGTTTTTTGCTAGGGTAATAATTATTATTATGGCTATATACATGATTTTATATGGTGCTACTATTACATTAAAAGAGGTTGTGTTTCCTATAAATTATGAATTATATGTGAAAAAATATAGTAAGCAATATAATTTAGATCCATTATTTGTTTTATCTGTTATTAAAGCAGAAAGTAATTTTAATGCAAATGCACAATCAAGAAAAGATGCTATGGGACTTATGCAAATAACTAAATCTACTGGAAGTTGGATTGCAGAAAATCAGGGAATAATTGATTTTGATACAAAGTTATTGTTAGAGCCAGAAGTTAGCATAAAATTTGGTACATGGTATTTAAATAATCTTTATGAGCAGTTTGGAGACTGGGATTTAGTAATAGCAGCATATAATGCTGGTAGAGGTAATGTAGAAAAATGGTTGAAGGATAAGACATATTCTAAAGATGGAGAAAATTTAAATTATATACCATTTAAAGAAACTGATAAATATGTAAAAAAAGTAAATACTTATTATAATGTATATAAGTATTTATATAAAAATAACAAATTGTTTTAGGGGAGTACTAAGCTACATGAAGAAAAAATTTATAATAGCTTTGTCTTTTATAGTAATATTAATTTTAATATTTGGAGTATTAAATATATTTCCTTACTTTAAAAAATTAAATTTGCCTATAATTTGGGAAATTAAGAAGAAAAACTATTCTGAAAAATTAGTTTATGATTTTATTAATAAATCTTTAATGAGAAAAAATGAAGGAATATATACTAATTATTTGAAATTTAAATCAGAGGGTGATATTACTAAAGGACATTCCATTCTTTCAGAATCAGAAGGATTAATTATGTTGTATGCAGTTAATAGTGGTGATAAAAAGTTGTTTGAGGATCATTATAGAATTATAAAAAATAATATGAAATTAGATAATGGTTTAATAAGTTGGAGAATAGAAGACGGAGTAAAATCAGATGTATCAGCAACTATAGATGAACTACGTATAGCAAAATCACTTATATTTGCTTATGATAGATGGGGAGATTTTAAATATAAGGTTTCTGCTATAAATATTTCAAAAGCGTTATTGAAAAATGCTGTTTATAATAATAATTTAATAGATTATGTTAGTCCAGAAGGAAAAAGTTTTAATATAACTCTATGTTATTTAGATTTATATACAATGAAGATATTATCATCAATAAATGGTGATTGGAATAAAATATATAATAATTCGATGAAAATTCTTAATGAAGGTATAATATCAGATAATGTACCACTATATAAAAAGACATATTCATTTAAGAAAAATGAATATGATAAAGAAGAGAATATAGATTTATTATTATCATTAATTGTTATTTTAAATAGAATTGAATGCGGGCAAGAACAAAATAAAGCTATAAAATGGATTGAAGATAAATTTTATTATTATGGTTATTTAGTGAGTGCTTATGATAAAAAAACTGGTGAAGAAGCATCAAAAATTGAATCACCTTCAATATATGCTTTAACAGCTTTAATAGCAAAGGCAACTGAAAATCAAAAATTATTTGAAAAATCAATTAAGAGATTGGAACAGTATCAAATTAAAGATAAAAGTAGTGAACTATATGGTTCTTTTGGTAATAAAGATACATTAGATGTATATTCTTTTGATAATTTAAATGCCTTATTAGCTTTCCAAAAAAAGTAAAGTAATGTGGCTTTTAATAAGTTTGTATGATATAATATCTATATGGATATTATATGCAGGTGTGGTGGAATGGCAGACACGCTATCTTGAGGGGGTAGTGGATTTTATTCGTATGGGTTCAAGTCCCATTACCTGCACCAAGGACTTCTATTTTATTAAATAGAAGTCTTTTGCTTTTATTTAGAAAATTATAATTATTAAAAATCTGTGAGTAAATTTTATTAAAGAATAAAGATAGCCTGACAAGCAGATTTTTTATAGAAAAATAGTTTCAGTCATAACATAAATATTGAAGGAATATAATAATGTAAAACAATATATAAGGAAATAATATGAGTAAAAATTTTGATTATAGTGCAAATTTATCTTCAGCTTTAGAAAAAAAGCTTAGAAATGCAAAATATTTAGGAGAAGGACATAATGGAATTGTATTTATTTTAGATAATAAAAAAGTTATAAAGTTTTTTAAAAAGGTAGAAGTGTGGAAAGATGAAAGTTACATACTAAAGAAATCCAGAAAATCTAGATTTTTTCCAAAAATATATGAATATAATTTAGGATATATAGTAAGAGAATTTGTGGGTGGAGTGAGGCTAGATAAATATTTAGAAAAGCAACAAATTAATGAAAAATTAAGTGAAGAATTATATTACATGATATTGAATTTTGAAAAATTAGGATTTTCAAGGTTAGATTTAAGATGTAAAGATATTTTTGTTCAATCTAATTTATCTGTTAAAATAATTGATCCTAAAAAAAATTTTGAAAAGTATGTTCCTTATCCAAGACAATTAATGAAAGGAATTTATAAAAGAGATAGCTTAGAATTATTTCTTGGATATATAAAAAAAAGAGATTTTAGAAGATTTACTTATTGGAAATATAAGATAGAAAATTATATAAAATTTGATATAAAATAATTTTTGTGGAATTTTATTTTTATTTTAAAAAATATTGTGTAAGAAAAATTTAAAATGATAAAAATGAAATATTACAAGAAAGTGTAATTAATGATATTATATATTAGTTATTGAAAAGAATAAAAAACTAATATATAATAACTTTAAAATGGGGGATTATGTAATCTCCTATTTTAATTTATTTTAGGAAAAGTAGGTTAGTCTATGAAGAGAGATACTATAGTTAAAAATTATATTTTAAGTGGTGATAAAGCTCATGATGAAGGAAAATTAATTAAAGCTTTAAATTATTATTTAAAAGCAGATGAGTTATTAGAAGACGAAAAAGATATAGATTTAATTATAAATATAGCTTTAATTTGGGATGAATTAGGAGAAAGTAAAAAAGCTAAAGAAAAATATGAAGAAGTATTAAATATAAATAAGTATGAAGTAAGAGCTTATTATGGATTAGCCGTTATATATGACGAACTAGAAGAATATAAAAAAGCTATAGAATACTATAAAAAGGCAATAGAAATTAATCCTGTATATGATAGGGCTATATTTTTTTTAGCTAATGCTTTAGATATATTAGGGAAAAAAAAAGAAGCTAGTTATTATTATAAAAAAGTTATAGAAATTTGTCCAAATGATTTTTGGGCTTATATAAATTTAGGATCCATATACGAAGAGGTAAATAATGTAAATAGATCTTATAGAATGTTTTCAAAAGCTTTAGAATTAGAACCTAATCATTACATGGCATTATTTAATATGGGAGTAATACTTAATAAATTAAATATAAAAGATAAAGCTAAAATTTATTATGAAAAAGCTATTAAAGCTAATGTAGGGTATGCATATACTTTTTTAAATTTAGCTGTAATATATAAAAAAGAAGGAAATTTAGATAAAGCTAAAAATATACTTTCATTAGGAATAAAATATAATCCACAAAATCATTTTTTATATTATAATAGAAGTTGTTTTAATTCAAGACTAGGGTGTTTAAATGAAGCTGTAGACGATTTGATTCAAGCTGTAACTTTTTATCCTAATTTTATTGAATATTTGAAAGATGATTCAGATCTTATGCTTGTAAGAGAGACAGAAAAATTTAAGAATTTTTTGAAAAATTTAAGGGGTATTAATCAATAAAAGGATTAATAT
>NZ_WHJC01000201.1 GCF_009295725.1 Clostridium tarantellae | reverse complement strand
TTCTTATATATATCAAAACTTTAATAGACTATATTTATATAAAACTAAAATATAAACTATTTAATACCACATATATATAAGAAAAAAGCCCTTAAAACTAAGGACTTAAGATTTTTTTATATTTAATTATTCTTAATTTCTAAATAATCCAGCACCTTTTATAATATCTTGCTCCTGAAATAAACTATTTACAGCATCATTATAATCACTTATTTTTTGTGCCTTCTTTATTTTCTTAGCATATTTTTTATTATCTGAAAATATATAAATCATATAACCCCATAATTCTTTCATTCTAAACATTGCATTTTTATCTTCATTAAACACTTCTCTATAGGTATTAAAAACCTCATCATGAAACTCTTTTACTCTATTTTTGTCTATATAAGTAGTAGTTTTAATTTCCTTCATTAAACCTGGGTTAGCAAGTATTCCTCTTCCTATCATCATCTTATCTAACTTTGGAAAATTATTAATTAAATTATCATGATCTGCCAAAGTAAAAATATCACCATTATAACATACTGAAGTATTACTTAATTCTAAAGCATCCCTAAACACTTCTAAATTAGGCTTGTTTCCATAAAAGTCTTGTCTTGTTCTAGGATGAATTATTAACTCTTCTAAAGGATACTTATTATAAATATTTATTAACTCATAAAACTCCTCTGGACTATCCTTTCCTATTCTAGTCTTTATAGAAATTTTCATATCATCAATTTTATATATGTCTTCTAAAAACTTATCTAACTCATCCCTTTTAGCTAAAAAACCTGATCCTCTATTCTTTGAAACCACCGTTCCAGCTGGACATCCTAAATTTAAATTAATCTCATTATATCCTAATTGCTGAAGCTTTCTAGCCGTAATGATAAAACCCTCTGAATCATTAGTAAGTATTTGAGGAACTATATTAATTCCCTTATTATTCTCAGGTAAAAGATCTCTTAATTCCTTAGTCTTAAGACTTTTACTCTTATTTGGAACAACAAAAGGGGTAAAATATTTATCAATATGTCCAAAAAATTTTTCATAAGAATTTCTATATATATGTACCGTTATACCTTCCATTGGTGCTAAATAATATTTCATTTACAATCTCCTTTGTATACATTCTAAAAGATATTATATCAACAATCTTTTTTCTTATCTAGTTAATGTTAAGTGTATTTTTTACCACAATTAAACTTCTATTTATTATAATCTAATTCATATATAAAAGTATTCTATGATAAAAATACTTTTATACTCTCTATTAACCAAAAAATGTGCTACCAAAATGAGTAACACATAATTTTATTTCACCATTTTCAAATTTTAAAAGTAATCTACAATCATCTAATGCTTTTACTAATACATAACATAAAAACACCTCTTACTTTAAAAGTTCTATTTTAGCTAGTAATTCATTGTCCATTAATAAATTGAAATTTATTTTTAACTTTTTTAAAAGTTTATTTTTTATCTATACTTACTTTCAAATTCAACTACTATATTTAGCAATCTTTTATCTAAAAACTTAATAGCTTTCTCTCTAAATTCACTAGGTATTCCATAATAAGCTTCCGCTATTGATCCTGTAATAGCTGCCAAAGTATCACTATCTCCTCCAATTGAAATAGCATTTCTTATAGCATCTTCAAAGCTATTTGATTCAAAAAATGCTTCTAATGCTTCAGGTACTGTTTCTTGACAAGTTTCATTAAATTCATAAGTATCTCTAATTGAATCTAATGTAAAATTTATTTCATAGTAATATTTTTCAATATAATTCTTTATTTCATCTATACTTTTACCAGAACGTGCAAGAAAAATAGCAATTGCTGTAGCTTCAGCACCTTTTAATCCCTCAGGATGATTATGAGTTACACATGTAACTTTTTCTGATAACATCTTTGCTTCATTAATACTATCTGCTACTAATCCACAAGCACTCACTCTCATGGCGGCTCCATTTCCAAAGCTATTATAAGGTTTCGGATTATTTGTATACATCCACTCATAAAACATTCCACCATATCCACAACGAGGATATGGTCTGCCTATTTCTTGCATACATTTAACTGTTTTTTTACTTAAATCACTATAGTCATCCTTACTTTCCATAATTGCTTTTGCAATAGCTAAAGACATAACTGAATCATCCGTAAAAAAACATTTTTTATTAAAAAATTCAAACTCCTTAGATTTGTTATTATACCACTCAAAACGTGAACCTACTATATCACCTATAATTGCACCTAACATAATTCTTCACTACCCTTCCTTTTTAAATTTATTTAATAAGTATATTGTTATAATAAACTAATCTTTTCAACTTAAATTATATTCTCCAATTTAAAATTTATTAACTATTTCTTCATATTCTCATTTAAAAGCTATGTACACTTATAAATTTACATAACTCTCATATATAAATTTTTATTAATTTTTTAAGCTTCAAAATCATTAACTGATGAAGCTTTTTTCCTCTTTAATTATTCAACTTCCTACTTCATGTAAATTTAGAATAGTAGAAACTTTATTAAAACATATATATTAAATTTATCCCCTAATCCAAAATTGTTACGATTTTATAAAAAATAAGCTATTTAAGGCATAATAATCCTTAAATAGCTATTTTATAAAATATAATTTTATTGGTTCTCTTAGTTTAATAAATATTGATTTTTCAGTAATATTAAACTTACAGATTTATAAAAAATATTAATCTATCTAGTCTCTCAAAGTTCTAAAGTTTTTTGATACTGGTCTAGATTTTAGATTATCCATAGAAACAGCAATAATTTTAAAACCATATAAGGTGTTAGATTTTAATTCTTCTACAGTAAATTCTGGCTTAGTAGTTCTTGCTAGTTCTACTCCATCCTTATATATTATATATTCTTTAACTGTTGTATTTTCAGGTGTTTTCCAAGTTAACTCAATAGAATTTGATGTTATATTATTACTTTGTAAATCTTTTATTTTATTAGGAATTATACCTGTAGTTTCTTCTTTAATTGTTGAAATCCCTATTTCATGAAGAATTGGAGCAATACCATCCCATTCTACTTTTATTTCAATTATATCTTTAAAATCTTTTGTATCAAACTCATTGAAGCTCTTTCCTAGTTCTCCAACCTCTGACCAACCTTCTTCACTTCTTACAGATACCACTGCATCAGAAATTGTATTTGAGTTTTGAACTATTGTAAACTTCTTAATATCTGTTTTATCAGAAATTTTATAAGTTAAATATCCAGTTTTAGGAGCCGATAATAATGGTTTAAATGTTGTATTTAATTTTCCATCAATTAAATTCTTTGCTTCAAACTTAGGTTCTGCTTCTGGATTAATCTCAAAGCTTCCATTATCATCAATTTTATCTTCTTTGTTAACAGAGAATTCTCTAACAGCAATCCAATTTCCTAATATTTCTTTAGTTGGAACAACTCTTAAGTGCTTAGCTGTTATATCTAAGTCCTCTATAACTATTTCTTTCATATTTGGACCATAGTCTACTCCATTTACATCTGTCCAAGTTTCACCGTCCATAGAATATTGGAATTTACAGTAATTAAATGTATCTCCCTCATCTTGACCTTGCTCAAATACGATATTTTTAACTTTAGTTACTTCATTTAATTCTACAGCAACATAGTCATCAGCTTTAGCCCCTCTTCTTATCCACATACTTGAATATCTAGTATTATCTCCATCAGCTATATTTTGAACATGTCCCCAGTATAATGGATCCATATTTGTGTAAGGACGAAGTGTTAACTTAGTAGTATCTGGGTTTATAACTTGGTCTATATTATCGCCAATTATTTTAGATAAATCTTTAGCAAATGGTATTAAGTATTTTGTACCAGGTTCTGGTCTAGATACACCATTTAAAGCTGGAGTTCTATGTGATCTTGAAGCAGTAAACTCCTCTTCACCTAAAACATAATATTTCATAGCTTCCTCATAATCACCTTTTTCAAAAGCAACTGCTGCATTTACGTAAGCTATAGTTGACTCTGATAAATCTCTTAATGAATCAACCCAACCTTTTATTTCACTTTTTAATAATTCATTTTTAGACTTTTTAGCAAAAGTATTAGTAGCCTCTAAAATTTCTTCATACTCATCTAAAACTTCTTCGCTATACTCTATAATTGATTCTTTATTCCATAACTTTCTTATAAACTTTTCAATAGTTGGTCTTAACTCTTCAGATTCTTCTAAAGATAATCCATGCCAGTTTGGAGCTGGATCACTCATATGCTTTGCAAATGTGTATAGTTCCTCAGTTGCATCTGGTTCTACATACTTAAATGAATCTTCCCAACTCTTGTCCATATCGAAATCTGCTCTATTCCATCCATAGTCAGCTATTGCAAATAAAGCAACCTTTGAAGCTTGAGCCTCTTGCATTGGGTTAGTTACTATTCCTTTAAAGTTTGTAACTGTTGAGTCTAACATTTCACCTTTACCCATTAATAATCTTTTATTATTAATATCATTTACTGGCCAGTTTAACCACATAAATGCTTGACGACCTACAGCTTCTTCAAAGAACTCAAATGTATCTTGAGTTACATATCCAAGTACTACATCACCAGTCCACATGATATCAACAGTTTCTGGCATTGTTCCAATAGTATTTAAATACTCATTATTAACATCTCCACCTGCTGACTCCTTTGTGTAAACCTTAGGAACAAAGATGAATTCATATACATCACCTTTTTGTAAACGCCACTGTTCTAAGTCATTCATAAGCTTAACTTGATTATTAGCATCTCCTTCTGCATCATCTGCAAGAACACCAAATTGACGTACTCCAACGCTATATAATTGCTCAAACTTAGTTATTATTTTTTCTAACTCAGCTGCGTAAGTTTCTTCTGTGTCAAAGTTCATTCCATCTTTTAAGAATGGGTGTATAGTCCATATAAATTTAGCCTTTGTTGAAGCACCAACTTGAACCATTTCTTCAATTTCAGCTAATTTTTCTGCTGGATATGGCTCTCTCCACTTAAGACTGTGATATTCATCATCCTTTGGTGCAAAAATATAAGAGTTCATCTTAAAATCTCCACCAAATTTCATTAATTCCATACGATTCTCATTACTCCAAGGAATTCCATAATATCCCTCAATAAATCCACGCCATTGTCCATCTGAGTAATCTTCAATTAACAATTCATTTAATTCATCATCTTCTAATTGATTAAATATTAATTTTAAAGATGTAATTCCATAAAATGCAGAATCCGTATCTTTACCTAATACAGCTACTACATTATCTTTAGCAGATACAATATAAGCATCATTGTTTTTAAAATGACTATCCTTTGATAAATTATTTTCTGTAAAATAATTATCTACAACTCCATTAGAATTATTTATTCCTACTAAGAAGTTTAATTTTTCTTCTTTTATTTCAGTACTTACTTCATAGTTAATTTCCTTAATTCCTAAAGTTTCAATTAACCTATTCTTTGTAGCTTCATCAATACCCTCTTCAAATACAATATTAGCCTCTTCATCTAAATCAATAGATTCATTATCATATTTTATACTTTGAGGAATTGGGTAAATTTCATATTCCTCATTCTTTCTTTCCTCTACTTCATCAGCTAATACATTTTGCATAGGTATTCCTGATAGTAAAGTTGCTGCCATAACTAAAACCATGAATCTACTAATAATCCATGTTAGTTTTTTAGTTTTGTTTCTCATAATTCTCCCCCTACCCTGTCTATTTCTGTTGAATTCAAATGAATTTTATTCATTTAAAGCAATTTAATTTTAAATTAAACTACCTTACTCTCAATGTACTGTTATTATAAATATAAGAACTAAAATTATGTTAAGTATAATAATTAGATACATTGCTTTATGATTTTAATTCATAAAAATTCATCAGATTCTTTTTTTTGTATTTCACAACATCACAATTTTACTATTTATATACTTTTATGTCAATATATGAGATATAATTTATTTTATATGATTTATAAAATATAATTTTTCACAAATAGTATTAAATTTATCTATGTATTAATTATATTTATTCTAAAAAAAACTGACTTCAATTATATATT
>NZ_WHJC01000200.1 GCF_009295725.1 Clostridium tarantellae | reverse complement strand
TTGTGGTTTTGAGATTCAATTTTAACATGAAATTAGGGGGTCGTTGTTTTTTTATGCAAAAAAACTTTCGAAACCTTGATATATAAAGATTTTAAAAAGAAAAGTAGTGTAGAAACTTTACACTAACTGAAATTTTATGGTGATAATAAAATGAATATGTATATATATGCTCCAAAGGATGACCCATACCATAGAGATAAATGGAGAGAACCTTACCCTGAAAGTGAACTTGAAAGAATGGGAGAACTTATAAATACAGCTAAAGAAAATAAAGTTGAATTTATATTTGCTATATCTCCAGGATTAGATGTTAAATTTCATGGTGAAGAAGGGGAAGCTGACTTTCAAGCTTTACTTAATAAAGCTGAATCCTTATATGATATGGGAGTAAGAAACTTTGCTATATTGTGGGATGACATAGATACATTAGAAGGAGTTAAACAAGCAGAATTTTTAAATAGATTTAATAGAGAATTCATGAAAACTAAAAATTATTCCATTAAATTTACATATTAGTTTAAACAATTATTAAGAAAAAACATAAAAAATCACTTTTAAATATTAGCAAATAAATTTTCCTAAATTTTTAAAACTTATAAATATTAGGGGTATTTTATTTCTTTTTTTCAAATAAAACTAAAAAAACTTAGTGCTTATTTAAAAGTAAGTAATATAAAAGTTATTTTTCTTAAAACCCCTAAATTAGTTTAAATTTAAGAAAGGTATATAATAACAAGTAGTAAAGTATATTTTTTAAAATTGCTAATAATTTAAAGGAGTGATATTTATGAATAAAAAATTAATTAGTTGTATTTTATCTGCAACTCTTATAGTAGGTACATCTGCCTTATTTATGGGGTGTGGAAATAACAATGAAGCTGATGCTAACAGTACCGCTACTTCTCAAAATTCAAATAATGCAAGCAATACAAATAATTCAACTAATAATATTACTGAAGAAAAAGCTAAAGAAGTTATGTTAAATAAAGTTCCTAATGGAAATATAACAAAATTTTCTTATGATGCTGATGATAACAAACCTAAGTATGAAGGAACTGTAGTGGCAAACAATCTAGAATATGAAGTTGATGTGGATGCTCAAACTGGAGAAATAATTGCCTTTGAACAAGAAAACTTAGATAATTCTCCAAGTAATACTGCTAATTTCATAGGGGAAGAAAAAGCTAAAGAAATAATGTTGAGTAAAGTTCCTGATGGTACTTTTGTAAGCTTTAAACTTGATAATGATGATGATAATGGAGCAAAATATGAAGCTGAATTAAAGAAAGAAAATATGCAATATGATATTTCTGTAAATGCTACAAATGGAGATATTATTGACTTTGATAGTGAACCTTCAAATTAAAATTTAATACATAATAATTTTTATAATATTATTTTTTAAAAGGATTATTGTTTATAATGAAAAAAAATTTATCTAGGAGTAAAATTTCTAATTATTTTATTTACATTAATAATGCTATTTATTAACCCTTGTTGTGGAAAGTCTGCTACCACTATTCCAACATAGGAAGGTTTATTTTGATCTATATATGCTTTAGTTAGTTTATTAGTTCCTTGGAAAGCAATTGTTGAAAATACTCCTAAACGATTGATACGAGGAAAATCTGGATAATGATTTTTAAATGCTGGTTCAGTTAAACCTGTAGATAAAAGAGGAGCATTAGTTTGAGGACTACTATGTCCACTTGCTACAAAATATGGAAAAACTCCTCCGCTACCATTAAGATAGTTTATAAAACCTTTTGCAACATTTCTTGAAGCACTATAATTTGCATTATACAGATGATTTTTTACAGAATTCCATTTTTTATATAAATCCCAATTGTTTCTTAAGTCATAGCTATCTTGTATAGTAAAAGTACTAGTATAAGGTATCCATTTTAATTCTCCTCCAAAGTTTTGAAGAATTACAATTTTACGTTTCATTTCATTTAAAGTAGGATTAACATTTCCAGTAAAATTATATATAAATTGTGAATAATTTGGATCATCTGTGAATTTCCTTAGTAAATTAAGAAAGGTGGCATCACTTTCTTTTGTGTTTTCTTGTTTTATTCTCATTATTACGGTTTCTGTATAATTAAATGCTAAAAATTTAGTTACTATATCTAAAATTTTCTTAAATGAAGAGTGTAAATAAACAATGCCATGATGTGCTTTTAAAGGATCACTAGAGTTAGGTTTTGCTGCTAGTCTAATATCTAAAAAGCGAATACCAGAATTTAATTGACTATCTAAACTTTTTGATTGAGTTTGAGCTATATCTCCTCCCCACCCAAGAGACATAGTATCGTGTGTTCCGGGAAGTGATAACTGAGAAAGTCTAGTATTTTGATCTAATTTACTCAACCATCTAGGTTCTCCTGCGCATATACCATCATCATGAGAATATGCATAATCAATACAATTACCCATAATTAAACTCCTTTCTGAAATTTTATGATTAAAATAAGATTCCAATTATAATTTTTTTATTTACTTTATTATATTAAGTTAAGTTTATTTTGGTCACTAAAGAATGGGGTTTATTTTTATAAAAAGATTTTTATAAAAATAAAAGTTAAGTTAAAGTATTAGGTTAAAAAAAGAATTTTATAAAAAACTTAAAAAGTTCGATTTTTTATTTCTAATAAATTGATATAAAAAATCGAACTTTTATTTATATTTTTACTTTAGTAATAATTAAATAGTTTTATACTATTTACAATTTAAACTTAAAGTATAAGGTTGTTTATTTCCATTGTCATATTTATATACACATAAATAATATTCACCTGGTTCAGCATTATAATTATTTTTTAATAGGCCTCCATTAATATTAGCAGAAGTTACATAATTTTCTAAATCATCTTTTTTAAATAAAAGCCAGTTTATTCCTGCATTAGAATTACAAAGTAAATTAATATTTAATTTACTTGGATCTTTTATAGTAATTTTATAAATATCCTTATCATCAGTAGCTGATACACTTCCTTTTATAATAGAATCATTAGCTACTGTCATAGCGTTTTCAAATTCATTATTATTTTCTTTTTCATTTATAGTTCTTTTACTTTCTGATTTATCAAATGCTTTTAAATTTCCATTTACTTCAATAGTATAATTTCCTTTGGTGTTTTCATGATTATATGTATATACTGTTAAATAATATCTTCCTGGTTTTCCATGGAATTTTCCTGTTAACATATTTCCATTTGTATCAGCATAAGCTACATAGCTTGATGAATCTTCTTCATTTGTAACATACCAATTTATAGGATAATTATCTTTATTATTTAATTTTATATTTACATCACCTTCTTTAGTAATATCAAAGTAATATAAATCTTTAGAATCATCATAGGATAATGTAGCATTTATAGGGTTATCACTTGTAAAGATACCCATAGCTTCATTTATTGAGTTATTAGGTTCATTTTCTTTTATATGCCCTATATCTTGCTTTTTAGATTTAACATTAATATCTATAGTTTTACTTGAAACTCCACCTTTATTATCAGTAATTGTTAATTTAACCTTATAATCTCCTTCTTTAGAAAAACTATGTTCTACATTAACTCCTTCTGCTTTAGTTTCATCACCAAAATCCCAATTATAACATTTAATACTTCCATCTTCATCTTTAGAATCTTTACCAGTAAAGCTTATTTTATCGCAAGTGTTAACGTTTATTTTATCTGAGACTATTTTACATACTGGTAATTTGTTTTCTATTTTACTAGGTGTTTTATCATTTGTTAATATACCATGGAAATGAACTTGGAAATTATAGTTGCCATTATTATCTACTTTATAGTCTGTAAAATATGCTGTTATAGTTTTATAGCCACTCCATACTTTTTTATCTAAATCTTTTAAGGCTTTATTAATTTTAGTATTCATGTCCTTCCAATCAGTTACTTTATCCACACTTTTTCCGCCAATATAACTACCTTCTAAATTAAAAGTTTTAAAGAACTGTGATTTTTCTTCATTTGTTTTAACGTTTTTCATAGAAATTACTGATTCTATATCATTATAAATCTCATCTGATTTTTTATATTCATGTGGTTTTGTATAGTCATCTGAAACTAGTGGAACATTTAAATTAGGTAATTCATTAATAAGTTTATCCATATGATTTTCATATGCTTCATCCACATAAGAATCACTACTTAATGATTTTATATAATTATCATATCCAGTAACATCATTATTTTTAATATCATTATTTATAGTTTGTAATTCATTTAAATTTTCTCTATACATATAGTCTGTAAATGCATCTCCATAATTATAGAAATCCCATGACCCATATTTAGCATGTAATACTTCATTTGAATTTTCTCTTCTAGTTCTATCAGGTGATAAATTTTGAATTATTGATTTTCTTGGTTGAATATCATTAGTTCTTGTTGAACCTGCAAAGAATTCTGCTGAACCTTCTTCAAACCAAGTTAATCTAGTTGGGTTTCCTTTATAAAATTTTCCCTTTCCCCATATTCCTGGAACTAAATATCTTCCTTGTAAATAATGTGTAAATTCATGGCGGAATAATTCTTCTAAAGTATAAATACTTTCTTCAGGTGTTCTTTCATAAGTGAAAAAAGTTCCAACTGGTTCAATATATATTCCACCATTATCAGTACTATATCCATATAGTTTTTGATTTAATTCATATTCTTTAGGTGAATTATATATAACTATTTTTAAAACATCATCTGCATGCCCTTTTTCTAAAGGTTTATCATTTCCAACTACTCTCATAAATTGAGAGGTTACTTCCTTTGATGCCCAATAAAGTCTCTTTACTTTTTCTTCACTGACTTTATCACCAGTTTTAACTATTATTTTTCCATTATCAAAAGTATATGTCTTAGGAAGATATTTTTCTTTAGCCGTATCCATTTTCTTATCATATTCTATAGAACTACCATCTGAAAATTTTCCTTTAAAATAAGTTTTTAATGAAAATAGCACTTCTATATATTGACGAGATAAATAAGGATATTTTTTAGCACATCTAGTTAAAACATCTTGACTATTTATAGGATCTACACTAAAAACAGAGTCTTTTCCAGTATAAAAAATTAAATTATTTTTTAACCAATCACTATTTGAATCTAGTGAACTAGATACTTCAGCTAAATTACCTAATTTATCTAAATAGTTATCTATCTGTCCATAATAAGCTGTATTTTTAGCTTTATATCCATGGTTTAGCATTTCAGAATATAAAAAATAATCAACATTTTTTATTACAGCATATAAAGCTCTTCCTTTTCCATTATCTTTAGCATAATCATATAAATGAGTATAATAGTCACCTAAAATGTTACTTAATTTATTTATTATTCCCACATCTAAAGAACCATTTCCTGAAAAATTTCCTAAAGCTTCAATAACACTATCTTGTGCTGGAGTTCCTAAAGCAAAGTATTGATTTGCTTCTATAGCTCTAAGTGCAGGTAAACATCTATTTTTAAAGTTTATATCTTTTAAATAAGATAATTGCTCATGGTAGTAGCCTAAATAAAATCCTGCTCTTAAAAATTCTACTAAAGTTGGTATTCCTTCATTATTTTTATCAGTAAAGGAGGCCCCACTTCTTTCAAGTTCATCAATAATAGCTTGTACTCTATCACTATTTGAGAAAAATTCATAACTATCACCATTAAAATCAAATAAGTTTGGTACTTGTTGCCAACTTATTTTTTTTATTAAACTTACTAGTTCATCATAGGGTAAGCTATTTAAATATTGATAAGTATATTGTCTGTTACCATATAATTGATTTGTAGTTGCATTAGAATTACTATTATTTTCTTGTGCAAAAACAATAGTTGAGCTTGTACAGCTAATTAAAGATGCTATAGTAATTAAACTTACTCCTTTTTTAATTAAGATTTTTTTTAGACTTAAATTTCTTCTTATAGACATAAATATCCTCCTAAGTTAAGTATCTTTAGTTTAATTATAGTTAAAAATTAAATTTAACTATAATTATAGCAAAATAAAATTATAATTCAAATTTTATTTGTAATTTTATTACTTATATTTTAATAGAAATTAAAATATATTTAATTTTTTTGATTATTATTAC
>NZ_WHJC01000199.1 GCF_009295725.1 Clostridium tarantellae | reverse complement strand
GTTTTTGGTAATTATATTAAAACAAAGGTTACCGGCTATTTTCACGTCTAAATTTTTGGTAATTTATAAACTTTTTTCTAATTAAAATTTGTCAATGGTATTTGAATCCAAAGATTAAACACTAGTGATTTTATTGTTATATTTTTATTCTATTAAAAACTATTTTTAATAATATAGGAGTTATAACAGTAGTAGTAACTACCATTATAATAATTGGTGGTAAAAACAAAGGACTGAGTAAACCTAAGTTTGAACCTTTATTAGCTACTATCAATGCAACTTCTCCTCTAGAAACCATACCAACACCTATTTGCAATGCTTGTTCATTAGAAAGTTTAGCCATTTTAGCTCCTAATGCACATCCTATAACCTTTGTTAAAATTGCAACTATAATTAAAATTAAACTAAATAATACTAATATAGCTGACATTTTAGGTAATTTAACTTTAATTCCAATACTAGCAAAAAACATAGGTGATAATAACATATAAGATATAGTTTCAAATCTTGCCAATATATATTTTTTTCTCTTAGTACTTGATATTATTATTCCTGCAATAAATGCTCCAGTAATATCCGCCACACCAAAAAATCTTTCAGCTACAAATGATAAAAGTAAGCAAAAAACAAAAGATATTATCACAAACCTTCTTTTATCATTATTATATAATTTTACCCATTTATCAAAAGATCTATAAAATAGATATCCAATAATAGAAGATAGTAAAAAAAACATTGATATTTTACCTAAAACTAATAAAACATTCACTGTATTATCTGACATACTTGTTATTATAGTAAGTGCAATTATTCCTAATATATCATCTATTATAGCTGCACCTAAAATAGCATTTCCAGCTTCTGTACTTAACTTTCCTAACTCTTTAAGAGTTTCAACTGTAATACTTACAGAAGTAGCAGTTAATATAATACCAATAAATATATTTTGTAACATTACATTTCCTTCAACAGTAGCTAGATTACCTCTATTAAATATATAAGAAATAGTAATACCTCCTATTATAGGAATAATAACTCCCATTAAAGCTATTATAAAAGAAGCTTTACCTGTTTTTTTTAATTGTTTTATATCTGTTTCTAATCCTGCTGTAAACATTAATACTATAACACCTAATTCAGACATTTTTTCTATAAAACTAGTTTCATGTAGAACATCTAGTACTGCTGGTCCTAAAAATAATCCAGCTAATAAAGCTCCAACAACCTGTGGCATATGAAATTTTCTTGTAAGTAATCCTAGTAATTTAGTACTCAAAAGTATAATTGCTATATCAAACAAAAATTTGTAAGATAACATTTTACTCATCCCCAATTCTAAAATAATACATTTATAAAAAATTATATTATTTAAGTTTATAATATATATCAAAAAAGTATTAATTACTACTTTTACCACACTATTTATTCTTTTTAATTATTAATTTTTTTAATACCTTTATCTAACATATGCTCAAATTTTTTATAACTTATAAACTTTCCTCCCATGCTTTCTAAATGATTAGTATGAAATTGACAATCTATAAATATATAATTTTTTTTGAATAAATTATTAGCTAAATAAATTAATGCGATTTTAGAAGCATTACTAACTTTAGAAAACATACTCTCTCCAAAAAAGCATTTTCCAATATTAACACCATATAAACCGCCTACTAGTTCATCATCTTTATAAACCTCTACACTAGTAGCAAATCCTTTTTCAAATAAATTTATATATGCATTTTTAATATCTTCATTTATCCACGTTCCTTTCTCTTCTCTTAGTATTTTACAATTAGTTATAACTCCTTGAAAATCATTATTAAAAGTTACTTTAAATTCATTTTTTTTTATTATTTTTTTCATAGATTTTGATATTTTTATTTCATTAGGCTCTATTATAAATCTATTTTTAGGGCACCACCATAAAAGTGGTTCTTTCCCACTATACCAAGGAAATATACCCTTAGTATAAGCTAAAATTAATCTTTCTAAAGATAAATCACCACCTATAGCTAATAATCCATCTTCCTCTGCTAAATATGGATTTGGAAATAGAATTTCATTTGATAATTGATATATTGGCATTTTACTCCCCCATTTTCTTTTTTAATTTTATTATAAAAAAATAAGAATATATTCTACTAAGAATTTATTCCTATTTTATATTGCATAATTTTTAATTATATAAAATCATTTATAAAAAATATAAATTTTTCAATAATACTACTATGATTATTCAACTCCTCATATATCTCATCATCATTAATATTATAATATCCATAAGAAATTTTATCTTTTAATAAAATTAATTTTTCATAATTACTTATATAAATTTTATTCTCTCTACTATTTTTTATTATTATTTCAAAAGTATTTAAACTATTTTCTGGTAATCCCCATTGATTCCCTATTATTATGTAATTACATAAATTTATCATAGATTCTACAGATGACTTTAATAAATATTTAGTACTATCTATATTTCTAAAATCAGTTAAAAATTCAATTTTGCTCAAATCATTTAACTTATTTAATTTTTTTATATTATTATTCAAAAAAAGTACTTCTCTGGTTATTCTTTCTTTGTCTAAATTCATTTATCTTCACCTTTTTCCTTAAAATTCAAATATTCATTATACTATTAATTTTCAATTTAATTATTACCTTAAATTGAAAAAAATATTACTTTAAAATAAAAAGAATTTAGAGAGTACCCTAAATTCTCTAAATCCTTTTTATGATTTACCACCACAAGAATTTTCTATCATTATAATTTATTGTTATAATAATACAACCTTTATCATTCTCATGAGCTCTACTTGTAGTAACTATTATTTCACCCCATTTATATTTATAAAATCTTTTATTTTTTTCTGTTTTATATGGATTATCTATTAATGAATTTACCCATTCCTCATAATCCTTTAATTGAACTTCTGCATTATCTAAGCTTCTTAATTCTATCTCTTTAATTCTAGAATCTTTAAAAATTATATATGCAGTAAAATCTCTTCCATCTACATTTACATAATCAAGTATTTCACAGCTATATTTATTACCAAACTGCTTAGCTACAAACTTATATTTTCTTTTTAAATAGGCTACTACAGTTCTTTTACTACTATTTTTAGTAATACGTTTTTTTTCTAACGCTATCTCTCCTTTAGATAATCTCATGTTTTCTTATCCCCCTAATATTCAGAACATATTTATTATAAGTTACTTAACTTATTAATAATACATTTATATCTTATCATATGACTGTATTTATTTGTAGATGTTTCTATATTATTACATGATTATAAAATATATAAAATTATATAACTATATGAAATTATCCTTTAATCAACCTTTATATTTTAAAATTTTCATCTTATTAATAAACTTAATGATTAATACATAACAATATTAACTTCATTTAATATAGTTTCTATTTGATAATCCTTAACATTTAGGTCTATTTCATCTTTAAGAAGCTTTTTTATTAATTCTTCTTTTTCTTCATCAAAAAAACTTGATTCTTGTATTCTTTGAATAAATTCTTGTAAATCATATATTAAACATTCTCCTTCATCTACTCCTAATCTAGTAAATATATCTATAGAAGAATTTATATCTGTCATATCATAATCTCTATAATCAGGCTTATCTTTCATACATCTTAATCTTTCTGAATTATAAAAATCTATATAATTTTGAGCTTTATCTAAATCTTTAAAACCTTTTATTTCTCCTTTAGGGGTTACAATTATATAATCATTACTTGGTACTATATAATCCATTTTACTCACTCCTTATTATTTTTAAGATTATCTTTACCTTGTAATGAACTTGTTATACCTTATTAAAATACATATTCCTCATTTTCTATATCTATAATTTCAGCATCTGTATTTTCTTCCATAAAATTAATTAAACTTTCCATAGTAGAATCTATTTGTTTACTATTTGTACAAACAGCACTAATACCTATAATAATTGATTGATGTAAATCTTGATTTCCTACTTCTGCTACCGAAATATTAAACTTATTTTTTAACTTTTGAACTAAGCTTTTTACTACCATTCTTTTTTCTTTTAATGAATGACACCAGCTTGCTATTAAAGTTATTTTCATATTTAACACTTTCATTTTCTTCCTATTATTTAATATTTAAAAAATAGGATTCACCTCCATTTTGTTACAATTTTAATACTTAATTAAGTTTATTGTATACTATCAATGGGAATAATATTAATATTTCTTTGTTCTAGTGCTTCTATAATTCTTTGTAGTATTGATTTTTCTTTATAATTAGTTTCTGGATAACCATCTTGTCCCTCTTTAAAATCTATTAATGCTTGTTCTAAAAATGGATGATAAAAAAGACCTGCAAAAGTTTCTGATGGCATATTTAAAATTTTATTTACCATTTCATTAGCCTTACCACCTTCTACATAATATAATGGTGTTGGTATATAATATGTGTCTCTTCCACTTGGTGCTTTTATAGGATGTTCTTGCGATGATAATGGCTTATCAAAATCATAATTGTTAAATATATATTTAAATTTACTTTCTAATGCTTCATTTTGTTCTTTTGTTATTACATAATGAGGCGCTTCAAAAAAATCTATTTTTATATCCATATCTTTAGCTATTTGAAGTGCTTTATCCATTCTATTTATAGCATCTTCTACCCTAGGATATGGCGGGCCAAATTCATTTCCTATACCACTCTCTTCATTATCTCTCTGATGGGTATACCCATGAAGGCCTATTTTACCATTATTAAAAGAAACAAAATCTAAAGTATATATTAATTCTGCTAGTGAAAACTTATTTTCTTTAGATGGATCTGCATCTACATTTTCTTTTGGATTTATATATCTAGGTATCCATGCAATATTATATGGAATTTTTCTTTTTCCTAGATATTCTCCCATAGTTCTAATTGACTCTAAATACTCTGAATCACTTTGCTTTCCTGTACCACCTATAGCCACATCTTCAAATCTTAAAATCCCTTTTTCTTTACCATTACCTTTATATGGTTTTAAATCTTTCATATCTCTATTTTTATAAAGTTTTATAGTTTTTTTATCTGAATACCATCTAGTTTTTAAATCAAATATATTTGCAATATCTACTAAAGATATATAAACAATATTATCTTTTACAATTGGAGAAACTTTTAAAGCTCCTTTTTTATCTCCATTAATCCAACTATTTTCAGTTAAATTTATAATTACATTTTCATTATTAAATTTAATGTCTATGCTTGAATTGTTATTTATTTTTATTTCACCATTACTATTATTTATTATCTCTGAAACAGGAATATAATATCTATTTTTTTCTATATAAATTGGATACTTTAAATTCTGAACTTTTCCTTCTAAGTCTAAAGTAATTTTATCTTCTTGTTTATCTAAAACAGAAAAACTTTCATTATTAGTTGAATTTAATGAAACTGTTTTTACAGATGTTGATTTTTCACATCCAACTAATCCACTAACTAAAGTTAATAATATAATTGCTGTAATTAATTTTTTCATTTTTTTCCTCACTTTCATAATATAAATATACTTACCCTATAACATTATACTTTACTTTTATTTTTATAATAGTAACAAATTTATTTCTTTTCATTCTCAAAAATTGTATTTTTAAAAAATTATATAAGTTAAGTTATTTTTTTCAAAAAAAGCTAGAGTTAATTTTACTAAAAACAATAAAACTAACTCTAGCCTAGTTATAAAATTTCATTATTTAAAATTCTAAAAACATTCTTACATTTTTATTTAATGCTAATAAATAAAAGGCAAAAGAATATATAATAAAAAATATTAAGGATACAATAGCTGATTCAAATTCAATAAAAATACTAAACAATCCTACAAAGCATAATAAACTTAATAATGCTAAGGAATATCTAGTTAATTTTACAGCCCATTTTCTACCTAAATTTATATAATAACATACTATGCAACCCATCAAAAATTTAATTGACCAAAAATAAAAACTTTGATTCCAACTTAAAAAATAACCTATTGTAAAATCTAATAAATAAGAAAATATTATTATAGCTATAATGATATTTAAAATATTTTTTCCTTTTATCTCTTCTATACTCATTAGTATACCTCTTCTAATTTAATA
>NZ_WHJC01000198.1 GCF_009295725.1 Clostridium tarantellae | reverse complement strand
ACATTATATTTTTAAAAAATCAAAGAAAAATATACGACTACTTTCGACAATTATGATTATTATTTTATCAAATCTTACGTTATATTTTTCCACAATTCCCTTTAAATGAAATTGATTAAAATATAATACATTATTTTATTTTAAATATAGTTATATATTTTAATTAACTATAATTTTTTTCCAAATTTAAAAGTTAATTAATTTAATTATTTCAATAATTTTTTTATATAAAATAATTGCCACCAATTTATTATAAATGGTGGCAATTGGGTGGCAAAGCCTATTTTTATCACATCTTAAATTGGCTTAAACCCTTATTTTATCTTCTTTAGCTTAACTACTGTTTCAACGTGAGGTGTATTAGGGAACATATCCATTAATAAAGTTTTTTCTACTTCATAACCTTTTTCCTCTAATACTTTTAAATCAACAACTAGTGATTTAGGATTACATGAAACATATATAATTTGAGGTGCATTAAACTTTATAACATAATCTAAAGCTTTTGGATGTACTCCACTTCTTGGTGGATCTAAAATAATTATATCTGGTTTATCCTTAACTTCTTTAATAGTTACTGCTACATCACCAGCTATAAAATTACAATTGTTTAATCCATTTAATTTAGCATTTTCATTAGCTGCAACTACTGCTTCTTCTATAAGCTCAATTCCAACTACTTTTTTTGCTTTTCCTGCTGCAATTTGACCTATTGTTCCAGTTCCACAATATAAATCAAAAACAACTTTACTGTCTGCATCTCCCATAAACTCTCTAACTATGCTATATAATTTTTCAGCTCCTAAAGAGTTTGTTTGGAAGAATGAAAACGGAGATATCTTAAAGTTTAATCCTAAAAGATTTTCAGTTATAAAATCATCTCCATGTAATAAATTAACTTTTTCAGGTATAACAGCTTCTGATAATGAATTATTTTCAGTATGTAATACTGATTTTAAAATTCCTTTATATTCTTGTTTCTTTAATAATTCAGTGTATTCTGTTAAGTCGAAATCAATTTGAGTTGTAGTAACTAAATTTACTAAAATCTCACCTGTTTTTGAACTTTTTCTAACTATAAGATTTCTTAAATATCCTTCTCTAGCCATTATTCTGTAGTAAGGTAATTTTTTTTCTCTAAAATAATCTACTGTTAATGATAATATTTTTCTGAAATCTTCATCTACTAAATAACATTCATCAACTGTTATAATGCCAAATGATTTTCCTTTCATGTGCATTCCAAGAGTAAGCTGGCCACCCTTTTCCATATCACCAAAAGTAAACTCCATTTTATTTCTATATTCCCATACTATAGGACTAGTTTCTATTCCTAAAAATTCTCCTGTTGATACATTGCCTTCTTTAAACAAGTCCTTAACTTGATCAACTTTAAACTCTAGTTGTTTTTCATAAGGAACTGTTTGAGAAGAACATCCTCCACATATTCCAAAATGAGAACATTTTTGTTCCCCTTCATAACTTGCTTTTTCCCTTACTTCTAAAACTTTAATTTCAGCATATTCCTTCTTTTTCTTTGATACCCTACCAAATATCTTTTGTCCTGGAAAAGTATTTTTAGCATAAACTTTTAAATCATTTTTATATCCAAAACCTTTAGAAGGAAACTCCAAACCTTCAATTAAAATTTCAATCTCGTTACCTTTTCTCATTAGTATTCTCTCCTAGTTTAATTTCATTATTTTTTCGCCAATAGTGCCACTTAATTTTGTTGCTTTTAATATAGGAGCGTAAAAAATATTAGCTAAAACAAATATTATAAAGTAGAAAGGAACTCTTTCTGCAATAAAATATCCCATAGGTCTTAATATTAAATCTATTAAAAATAATAATAGTAATGATATTAATAATATGATTGCTTCATCTATTACACTCTGAACTAATCTTTTGAAAAATGAAGGTTTTTTATTATTTGGCTTATTAACAACATCCTTAACCTCAATAGTTTCTATTACACCTTCTTCATCATTTGTAATTTCCATATTTTCAACTAATTCATCTACTAACTTTTCATTATTTTCTTCATCATTAGGTAAATTATTAAGTTCATTATTTTTGTCTTCCATACTGCCTCCTAATTTTCATATTATTATTTTGCAAATTCATTATTTAAATATACTACATTTATTATTTTATGTAAATCAATAGCATATAAAATAACTGATTATTGATTTTATTCAATAATCTTAATTTCTTTATTTTATCATTGTTTTTTTACAATTTATTGTCAATTATATATTTTTATACCAATATTTATGTCTAATAAAATATATACAAATAAAAGAGGTACTATAGACTACAAATTTTATTAATTTCATAACACATCACCATGAAAATAATATTATAAGCATTCTAAAGTAACCTCTTCCCTTTTAGCTATTAACCCCTAAAAATTTATAGATAGTTTATAAAATCTTCTTTAAATTCTTTATTTCATAGTCTTTAATCATCTTTTCATTACTTTCATTATTAATAATAATACTAACTATTCCTTCTTTGCAATTTAAAATTTGCCCTTTTACTTTTGTTCCTATTACATTTACAGATGTTCTTTTTTTAAGTAATTTAGTATTAATTGAACCACAAAATTCACAATTTTCCTGTGTTAAAAATACTCTTTGACACTCTAGACAATAATTTAAACTTTGCATTTTGTTCGCCTCCCATAAATATAAATAAAATTTATTAAAACTATATTAATATTTATGTAGGAATTTTATATATTAATACTACTTTACTTAATTTCTTATAAATTAATTTAATATAGAATTCTCTTATCTTCTATTCTTTTAGTTACTTTAGTATTATCTAAATATTCCATAATAGGTACTAAATATTTTCTTGATGTATTTAATATTTTTTTTACATCTGCTAAAGATATGCTATTATTTTCTTTTAAATAATTAACAATCTTATGTTTACAATCTTTTAGGACACTTTCATGCATTAAAATATTGTCTTCTATTTTAATAATCTCTTTACTTTCAATAAGCATGTTAAGAAGTATTTCACATGTTTTTTTATCCTTTTCATAAGCTATTATATCTTGAAACTTTGGTGGATAAACACTACCTTCATAATAAGATTTTAAAATAAATTCTTTTAATTTTTTTTGTTCTTTGGTAAGTTTTACTTCAAATTCTTTTAAAGAAATAACTTTATCACTTTGCTTTAAAATATTTCTTTCTTCCATTAACTTTATAAACTCTTGAAACTTTTTCTGTTTAATATTATTTGAAAATACTTTACTTCTAACTTCTTCTTTTCCCATACCTAATTTTAATTCATTATTAGTATGAAATTTTTTTAAAACATTATATATTTCTTCACTTTTTTTATTAAAAAATTTATTGTGTACGTAATTAACTTCTTCACTAGCTACTAACTTCATTATTTTTTTATCATTTAATAAATTTAATAAAATGTTATCTATATTTTCAATATTTCTTCCAACTTCTTTAACTATTAAATTTTTTGTTGGAAATACTTCACTAACACTGTATATAGCATTTTCAACTATATCTTCAATATTGCCACTTTCTCTTAATTTTAAACTTTCTATGTATTCTTCTTTAAATCTTCTTCCTTTTGTTGCCTTAGGGTCTAATACAACTCCTCCACCTAATGTATACATAGGTGAATAATTTCTTATAACTAACCTATCTCCTTTTTGACAACATATTTCCTCTTCTAATCTCAATTGAATAAGAGCCTCTTCTCCTGGTTTAATTTCATCTTTATCTAATATAATAACTCTACCTAAAATTTCAGATGTTCCATAATAAACTTTAACTCTTTGTCTATTTGTTAAATTTTTATTATTAGAGTTTAAGTATTTAAACTTTAAATTTATCATATAAGATGGCAAAATTATATTAGGTGAACAAATAATATCTCCTCGTTTAATTTCTTCTTTTTTTATAGAAGTTAAATTTAAAGCAGCTCTTTGTCCTGCTTCTCCAAAATCAACGTCTTTATCATGTATTTGAATATTTCTAATTTTGCACTCTAATCCTTTAGGATTTAACTGAACAGTATCTCCAACATTAACAGTTCCACTTAGAATAGTTCCAGTTACTACAGTTCCAAAGCCACTTACAGAAAATACTCTATCTATTGGCAATCTAAAATGTCCTTCTTTATCTTTTACTTCAACTAACTCTACTACTTTATCAATTTCTTTTATAAGATTTTCTATTCCCATTCCTGTTTTAGAAGATACCTTAACTATGGATGAATCTTTAAATTTTGTTTTATTTAAATATTCTTTTACTTCATCACTTATCATTTCCATCCATTCATCATCAACTGAATCACTTTTTGTTAACACTATAATTCCTTTTTTTATATCTAATAATTCTAAAATCTCTAAGTGCTCCTTAGTTTGGGGCATTATACCCTCATCTGCTGCTATAACTAATAATACTACATCTAATGAAGTCGCTCCTGCTAACATATTTTTCACAAACTTCTCATGCCCTGGTACATCAATTATTCCTGCTCTTTTTCCTGAAGGTAAATCAAAAAAAGTAAATCCTAAGTTAATAGAAATCCCTCTCTTTTTTTCTTCTTTTAAATTATCAGTTTCTCTTCCTGTTAATGCTTTTATTAGAGTTGTTTTCCCATGATCTATATGCCCTGAAGTTCCTATAATTACATGCTTCATATATTTTCACCTATTTTCTTTAAAGCTTCATAAATCTCAATATAATCTTCTTTTAATAAAGTCCTTACATCAATACAAATATTATTCCTAATTATTCTACATATTATAGGTACTTTATTTGCTCTTAAAGCTTTTTCTAATTTATCTGAAGAAATTTTATTAGAATTTATCTTAATTAAATATGTAGGTAGCTCACTTTCTGGCATAGCTCCTCCACCTACTGTAGATACACCTTCTTCTACCTTTATATTATAAATACTACTTAAACCTTTTAATATTACCATTAATTCTTCACACTTTAATTTTAATTCATTTTTATTGGCAGTCATCATTTTTAATGTAGGAACTTTTTCTATTGCCTCTTCTTCATTTAAATAATGCTTAAAAGTACTTTCTAAAGCAGCTAAAGTAAATTTATCAATCCTTAAAGCCCTAGTTAAATGGTTTTTCTTTATCTTATCTATATAAACTTTTTTTCCAACTATTATTCCAGCTTGTGGACCTCCAAGCATTTTATCTCCTGAAAAAGTAACAATATCAGCACCTGCTTTTATACTATTTAAAACAGTAGGTTCCTTCTCTAAACCATATTTCTCTAAATCTATTAAAACTCCACTTCCAATATCTTCAATAATTAAAGTATTATTTTTTTTTCCTATTTCACATAAAGTTTCAATATCTACTTCACTAGTAAAGCCTAAAATTTTAAAATTAGAACTATGAACCTTTAATATTGCACCTGTATCATCATTTATTGCATTTTCATAGTCATAATTATGGGTTCTATTAGTAGTACCTACTTCTATAATCTTTGCTTTAGAAAAATTCATAACTTCTGGTATTCTAAAAGATCCTCCTATTTCAACTAATTGTCCCCTTGATACTATAACTTCTTTATTTTCACATAAAGAATTAAGCACCAGCATAATTGCAGCCGCATTATTATTAACTATTAAAGCAGATTCAGCACCTGTTATTTTTATTATTAAATCTTCTATATGTGAATATCTTGATCCTCTCTCACCTTTAACTAAATTATATTCTAAATTATTATATCCTCTAGCTATTTTTAATAAATTTTCTACTGAATCTTCACTTAATAGCGCTCTTCCTAAGTTAGTATGTAATACAACACCAGTAGCATTTATTACTGGTTTTAAATTTAGTTCATTATTATTAATTAAATTTTCTCTACATACATTAATACATTCTATTAAAGAAGGAACTTTTTTAACTTTATCTTCTAAAATTCCTTTTCTATAAAAATTAATAACTTTACGTAATTCATCTATTACAAAGCTTCTATTAAATTCATTAATTAAAATATTACATTCTGATAATTTTAATAATTCATCTATCTTAGGTAAAGTCCTTAAAAGTTCTCTACTCATTTTATTCTACTCCTTTTAATGTCTATTGTTTAAAATATTATAATTATATTAATTTATAAACTCCAAAATATTCAAATATATAATAAATA
>NZ_WHJC01000197.1 GCF_009295725.1 Clostridium tarantellae | reverse complement strand
GTACACATAATTAATATTATCTTGTTCTTTATAAACATCTAATTCATGATTTTTATACATTTTATGAGCATCTTTAAAAAGTCCACCAAAAACCATTTCTTGTTTGCCTTTTAAAGCTTTATAAAATACTTCAAATACTTGTCTATTTATTAAATAATCAGTATCTTTAGCAGAATACTTAGCTAACTCATAAACTTCTTTATAATTATTTGCTTTTGCTTTTCTTACATCAACTTGAGTTATTAATTCATTTCTAGTTGATTGTTTCCATAATTCAAGCCATTTTTCTTGTTTTATATAATAATCTTTATCTGAAAAATAACTTTTATTAACAGCTAAAACAACATGAAAATGAGGATTATAAGTGTCATAGTTAGGCTCTAAATCTCCAACTTGCAAACCTCTTTTTTTATAATAATCCTTTTTTTGTTTCCAAAGATCCTTTGTTATATATTTTTCTTTTTGGTAAGTTACTTCTAATTTTCTTATGTAACCTTTAACTACTTTTTTTACTTCTTTAAGTTTTATTAATCTTTCAAATGATTTATTATATTCTTTTATTGCTTCATTAAGATTTTCTCCAGTTACATTAGGAGTTGTTAAAGTCAAAAATATAAACTCTTTATTCTCTTCTTTTCTTAAATGTTCCATCAATATACTTATTTCTAAACTTTCTTTGCATGATAAACGCCAAGAACACATAGGACAAAACCTATTTTTGCAAAAGTTACCTTTATGCAATTTTTTATTTTCTAAATTTAAATCTGCTAATAACATTAAAAAACTCCCACAATCTCTTATTAATTCAAGCATTTTTTCTGATATTAATGATGAAATATAATTACTAAACTTAGGATTTTTCTTCTTTTTACCAGTACATTTTTCTAAAATTCCATCTTGTTTTAAATCATTTTTTCTGATATCATTATTCATGTAATTAAATTATGAAATTTAAGGGATATAAAATATCTCATTAAAAAACTTGCTCCTTTCCAATGTTTATATTTTGACTTGAACACTTAAAATTATAAATTAATAGGGAAAAAAAAGCAAGTTTTTTTTATTACACTCAAGTCGTAGCAACGGTTTGAGTGTATTTTTATTGGATTCGAATAGTTACCTATAGTATTAAAAGAATGTAGGAACTCATTTCATGAGTTCAAAAATAGCTTAAAAATAAGCTATTTTTTTAAATTTTTTTAACAAAAATTTAAATTACACATTTGCAAGATTTATAATTAATTTAAAATATAAATCATTTTATTTTTTCACATCTTTTTTTAAAATAAATTCCCAATCTAATCCAACGCCTTGCATATATTTCAAAAATGTTTTTAAATTTGGAACACATTGTTGAGTTTCAAATTTAGATACCATACTAAGAGATAAACCAGATCTTTTTGATACTTCTTTTTGCGTAAGTCCTAAATTAATCCTAATATTAATTGCTGTTGCTATCATTTCTGCATAAGTACGATCTAAATCATCTCCATTATCTCCTAAATCAAATATTCTTCTCCACGTTACGAATTGAGTTCTTGGAACATCTTTTGCCATATTATCACCTCAAGTATATATTTTAAATTGTTAACTTCTTAGATAAAAACAGTTTTTAAGGCTTGTTTCCCTAAATACATAGTAAATATATAAATATATATGTCAAGGGTGCTACGCACACCCACAGGGGCTTTTAAGCCCTTGACACATATATTTATATATTTAAACTCAGAAATAGGGAAACAAGCCTTTTTAATGCAATATAATTGCCTGTATTAATTTATTTGTATCTTATGTCGTAAAATGTTTATGAAAAGTAACACTTAGTATTAAGACTAAGATTATTTAATTATAAAAAATTATTTTTAAATTTTATAAATTGAATATCCCATAAAATCTTTTTTTGAATAAAAGATAGCTGTATCTTTTAAATCATTTTCTTTAAGATAGTTCTTAATATAATTATAAAGAGAATAATCAGAAAATCTTTCTCCATATTTTTTTGCACAGTTATATGGAGTTTTGCCATCATCAAACAAAAAAGTAACATTAGCTCCTATTTTCAATAAAAACTCTACTACATATATATTATTAAACCAACATGCCTTCATCAAAGCAAAATTAATAGTTTTAGTATAGTATTTCTTTTCTATTCTTGATAATAATATTTTTAATAATTTAATTCTCATCTTTAAAAATTCAAGTCTAAATTCTTGAGAATCAATAATCATTGTTACTATATCAAATCCATTCTCATTAATCTTAGCCACATTATTTAATAACCATTCAAAAACTTCTGGTAACATTCCTGAACAAGCAGGTATTAACAATTTATTCCATTCTTCTTGAGTAAATGATACTTTTGCATTTTTATTTTTAATATATTGAATTAATTCTTCTCCTGTTTTAGAATATGAATTTTTATAAATATATCGTTGTATTTTTTCTATTTCTTTATCGTTCATATATTATATTTCCTTTATCATAAGTGTAAATTTTTTAAAAATTATTTATTTAATAAATTATAATTTAATCGTCCCAACCAAGTAATTGTTTTTCTAAAGAATCATAATCATATTCTCTTTGAGAGTAATTTGTAAAATTAAGTGTTTTCTTTGATCCTTGACTTTCATTTCTTTTTTTAGGTTCTTCTGTTATTACTTTCTTTTCTTTTTGTCTTGGAAGATTATCTTTTACAACAAACCTTATAGTATCAATTTTTCTACCTAGTTTTATTTCTTCAAATTTAATTTCCATGTAACCACTTTTGTTTATTTCATTAATTGCTTTTACTAAACAATCTTTTTTAAAATCATTATATCTTTTATATTTATCTTGCAAAAAAAATAATTGTTTAAGAAAATCAACTTTAAAATCTATTACTTTTTTTGTTTCTGTCCAAGCTCTTAAATTCTCATAAAGTCTTTGTGAATATACACTTTTAAAATTATTTAAAATTGTTAAATCAATAGGCGTAAAATTACCTTGCAATTTATCTTTAACTGCATTATAAACGGTGCTATAAATATATACTGTAAATATATTTTCTTCCTTATGAATTTCAGTTAATGATATAAAATTTGTTCTAGTATATTTATTTTTATTCTCATAAATATAAACTTTAATATTTTCCATATCTTTTAAAAAATTGTTTATTTCATCAAAAGTTAAATTTTTTTTTGCAATTTCCTTAACTTCTTTATAATTTATGTTAATTTCATATAATGATAAACCTTCTTTTATAAAAACTTCTCTAAACGCTCCCATTAAATCAGTTTTGAAAAAAATAAGATTAGCAATTTTATTTTGTAAAGATGTCATTTTATATTTAGCTTTTATTAATCCATTAGCTTTAAAATAAACAAAATTATCCATAATATAAACCCCTCCTTTTTTCTATATTTTAACATTTGATAATATTAAATACAATATATTTTTAAATTACCCGTTTTTAAATCCCTTTTACCCGTTTTTAAATCCCTTTTACCCGTTTTTAAATCCCTTTTACCCGTTTTTAAATTCCCTTTTACCCGTTTTAAATTCCCTTTTACCCGTTTTTAAATCTATAAAACGCTTGAAAATAGCCACTTTAAGTAAGGTCTAAAATAAAAGTAAAAATAATAATATATATAAAAATAATATATAAAAAAAGCTTCTTTTCCCTAAGAAAATAGTAAATATATATAATAACGTTTTTTCATATCAAAAATTACGACAACATTTTTTTATAAATTATAACTTTTATTATAATTTTTACTTTTATCATCTTCTTTTTTATTATATTTTTCATATGCCTTATCTACTTCATTGAATAAATTATGCTTATCTATAACTTCATCATATATTTTTAATTGCTTATGTAAATTTATATTTTTTTGTTTTTCCTGGTTCAACTTTTGTTCATATTCTTGTTTTAAATAATGCAATTTATATGAGTGATCTCTTGTCATGTTGTTTAATTTATTGTATTGAATATCATTTTCTTTTTCTAAATATCTATTTCTTTTCTTTAATCTTTCAAGTTCACTTTCTACGTTTGCATATAAATTGTGCTGCATATATGCTTTTAAAGCACTTTCTTTTAATTTTTCAAAATCTGATTTTTTTATTTTTACTTTTTCACTTGAAAAAAACACATTTTCTGTTTCAATTTCATTTATCTGATACATAACCAAACTATTTTCATGCAAAATTTTTGTTGTTGTAGAAAATTCTTTTGTTCTTTGTTCTTTTTCACTCTTTAATTCAACAACTTCTTTCTCTATTTTTTGCTTGTCCTTTTTTAATACCTCTGTTTGCCTCTGTATTTCGTTTTTATATTCCATAGTAGTTTTATGTCTCTTATTGATATTTTTTTCACCACGAGCCAATTTAAAGCCATTTGAAACCATTCTATGATTATACTTGTCTTGTAGTTTTGATAAATCTTTTTTCCCATGAAAAAATTTATTTTGACTTATAGTTAATTTTTCTTGTTTAATCCTACCGTCATAAATTTTAGTTATTGGAACTACTACCACATGCAGGTGAGGTGTTTTTTCATCCATATGAACAACTGCATGTATGATATTCTCTTTATTCATTCCAATATCTTCAGTAACAAAATCAAGTGATGTTTTAGCCCATTTTTCAATTTCATTTTTGTTCATATCTTTGAAAAAAACAGTATCACTTGTAAAAATCATCTCACAGGCAACATTATTTTTTGAATCATTAACATATCTTTCAAAACTTTTAATTCTATCTGCTCTCATAGTTTTCATTCGTTCATCATGAACAAGTTTTAAATCTTTAGTAATCTCATTAAATCTTTGTTTATAAGTATCATTACATGAAATTAATTCAATATTATCTTTACTTTTATCTAAATCAATATCAATGTTTGTCCTAGAAATTCTTTGTTTAATATGCTTATGTAATCCGTTCAAGTCTGTTGTTTTTTTTATTCCTTGAACTCTGAAAACTGAATAACTCACAAGTACCAACCCCTTCCAAATTAATTTACAAGTAACTGACAAATTTGTCAAAGTTGCTTAACTCACTAGGATATTGACAAATATCAATATCTGCCGTTCGCCCTACGGGGTTTTTAAAATTTGTGGGTCAGTTGTGTGTTTTTCGTGTGTTTTTTGTGTGTCAAGCGTGGGTCAGTTGTGTGTTTTTCTATACTTTCATGTACCCATGGAAATCCTAGGCACTGCCTAGGTCTCCACCTTGTGTGGGGACAATTTCCCCTTATGCTCTACAACATATAAAAAAAAATAAATGTAGCTATGATCTTTGACAAAACATAGCTACATTTATTTTTTTTTATATTAAGTTTTATAAATTTAATTTACATATGTTTTTTATATAAATTTAAAGAGATTTTTAACAAGTAATTCAAAGTAATATTAAGTGTTACTTAGGGTATAAGAAATTTATTAAAATTATTTTGAAATATTTTTTGAAACAATAAATGTATCTAAAGTTTCCATCAATTTTTTACGATTAGCTACCATAAAATGAAATTCATCTCCACTTGTAAGTTTAATTAAAATTCTGTTAGGTACAAAACCAAGGAAATTATAACTTTTATACTCTACTATTTCTTCCCAAGGCATTAAGAGTGCAAAAGGTTCTGCACCTCTAGATGCTAATGCAAAAATAATTTGTGAATTAGTTACTTCAAATCTTCCAAAATAACCACGCCAGTTAGCTCTTAATTTTGCAGCACATGTAAATAAAACTTCTTCTTCTATTGAAACTTCTTCTTCACTTAAAACTTTTTTATCTCCCAATTTAAACCTCCTATATTTGCTTTGTATGTTGTTACGTAAAAACTTATTATCATAAGATAATATTATACATAAATTACAAATGAAACCTATTACTAATTTAATCTATATTTTTAATCTATATTTTTATTTTTCTTTGATTTTTTATATTAATCATAAAACTAAGTTTAGAAGATTAATATATTATTCTTCTAAATAAATTTCTTCTATATTTTTTCCATTAACTTCTTTAAGTTCTTCTTTGGTTAATTCTCTTTTCTTGAAATTTTCATATTGTGTTTTATGCCAATCATAATAAAGCATGTACACATAATTAATATTATCTTGTTCTTTATAAACATCTAATTCATGATTTTTATACATTTTATGAGCATCTTTAAAAAGTCCACCAAAAACCATTTCTTGTTTGCCTTTTA
>NZ_WHJC01000196.1 GCF_009295725.1 Clostridium tarantellae | reverse complement strand
TATAGGAAAAATAAAGCACTTAGTATTTGGATAAAATTCCTATACAAAAGTGCTTTATAGGCATATTTTTTTCTTTAAAATAATTACCATTTAATTCAAAATCAAATTTAACTAGCACAATCCGTTAAATTAATTAAATTAAACAAAATCATTTCAAAAAAATTGTTTATAAATATGGAGGTATAAAATGGGATTCAAACTAGATTTTGAAAGAACAAATAAACTATTTGAAGAACTAAAAAAAGAGTATAAAATTTATGCTCCAAAAAGATTTGAAAAAGCAGGTCGTTTTTCTGACACTGACATAATTCGCTATGATGAAATTAATTCAGTAGAAGAAATAGTATATAAAGAAAAATCTGATTATCCTGCAAAGGAAGTTATAACTCCTATAACTCAAACTTTATTCTATTTTACTCAAGACCAATTTATTGAAAGTAAAATTGATAATAAAAAAATATTAATTTTTGCTAGACCTTGTGATATAAATGCTCAACAAAGACAAGATACTATCTTCTTGAAAAATGGATTTGAAGATTCATTCTATAAAAGAGTTAGAGAAAAGGTTAAATTTGTTATGATGGAATGTACAGAAGGATGGGATACTTGCTTCTGTACAGCAATGAATGCAAATAAAACTGATGATTACAGTTTAGCTGTTAGATTTAATAAAGACAGTTTATTATTTAATGTTAAAGATGAAGAATTTTCTCCATACTTTGAAAATGTACCTGAATATGATTTTACTGTAGAATTCATAGAAAAAAATCAAGCTAAGGTTACTATTCCTAACATACCAGATACTAATGTATTAAATAAAGTTAAAAAACATAAAATGTGGAGAGAATTTGATAAAAGATGTATAGCATGTGGAAGCTGTACAATAGCTTGTAGTACATGCTCTTGTTTCACTACTACAGACATTTTATATAATGAAAATGCTAATGTGGGAGAAAGAAGAAGAACTTCAGCATCTTGTCATGTTCACGGTTTTGATGAAATGGCTGGTGGTCATGACTTTAGACCTACTATTGGAGATAGAATGAGATATAAAATTCTTCATAAAGTTCATGATTATAAAGAACAATTTGGTGAAAATCATATGTGTGTAGGTTGTGGACGTTGTACTTCAAGATGTCCTCAATACATTTCAATAACAGCTACTATAAATAAATTAAATGATGCAGTTAATGAAATATTAGAAGAAGATAACTAATTAGGAGGTTTATTATGCATAATGAAGTTATGCCAAAGGCATGCAAGATTTTAAGCGTTATTAAAGAAAGTAAATTAGAATATACATTTAGAGTTGAAACTGATATAATTCCAGAACATGGCCAATTTTTGCAATTATCTATTCCAAAAGTTGGCGAAGCTCCAATATCAGTTAGTGGATTTGGTAATGGATATATGGACTTTACTATACGTTCAGTAGGTAAAGTTACAAATGAAATATTTGATTTAAAAGCTGGAGATACTTTATTCTTAAGAGGAGCTTACGGTAAAGGTTGGCCTATTGAAAAATTTAAAGATAAAAATATGGTTATTATAAGTGGTGGAACTGGACTAGCTCCTGTTAGAAGCATGATAAATAAATTCTATAATAATTCATCTTATGTAAAAAGTCTTAATTTAATATGTGGATTCAAAAATGAAGAAGGTATTTTATTTAAACCAGAACTAGAATTATGGAAAGAAAAATTTAATACTATTTACACATTAGATAATGATACTAAAGAAGGTTGGGAAACTGGTTTAGTAACAACTCATATTAAACAAATTCCATTTGAAAGCTTTGGAGATAATTATGAAGTGGTAATTGTAGGACCTCCAATGATGATGCACTTTACAGCATTAGAATGCTTAAAGAACGGAATTCCAGAAGATAAAATCTGGGTATCATTTGAAAGAAAAATGTCTTGTGCTATTGGAAAATGTGGTCATTGTAGAATAGACGAAACTTACGTTTGTTTAGAAGGACCTGTATTTAACTACACTAAAGCAAAGAATTTATTAGACTAATAGGAGGTTTTTTTAACTATGAATCATGATATAAATATCAAAGAAACTAGAATTAATTGCTTCCGTCAATCTAAGATTGATGGTGAATTCATGCTTCAAATGCGTGTACCTGGATCATTAATAGATGCTAAATATTTAGAAAAAGTTACTCATATAGCTAAAACTTGGGGAAATGGTACCTTCCATCTTGGTATGAGACAAACATTAAATATGCCCGGAATTAAATATGAAAATATTCCTGCTGTTAATGCTTATATAGAAGATTATATAAAAGAAGTAGAAGTTGAAATGTGTGGATGTGATATGGACATAAACAATGCTGGATATCCTACTATCGGTGCAAGAAATGTTATGGCTTGTATTGGTAATTCACATTGTATAAAAGCTAATGTTAATACTCATGAATTAGCTAAAAAAATTGAAAAATTAGTTTTCCCAAGTCACTACCATATTAAAACTTCAATAGCTGGTTGCCCTAATGACTGTGCCAAAGCACATTTCAATGACTTTGGAGTAATTGGAATGGCTAAAATGGAATATAATTCTGATCGTTGTATAGGATGTGGAGCTTGTGTTGAAGCTTGTAACCATCACTCAACAAGAGTTCTTTCATTAAATAGTCAAGGAAAAATAGATAAAGACTTCTGTTGCTGTGTAGGTTGTGGTGAGTGTGTTCTTGCTTGTCCTACAAGTGCATGGACTAGAAAACCAGAAAAATATTACAGAATAACAATAGGTGGACGTACTGGAAAGCAAACTCCAAGAATGGGTAAAACTTTCTTAGCTTGGGCAACTGAAGATGTTGTTTTAGGAATGTTTGCTAATTGGCAAAAATTTTCTGCTTGGGTTCTTGACTATAAACCTGAATATTTACATGGTGGACATTTAATAGATCGAGCTGGTTACCATAAGTTTAAAGAATTAATACTTGATGGCGTTGAATTAAATCCTGAACTTTTAGTTGCAGACAATATATTTTGGGATGAAGTTGAATATAGAGGTAACTTCAATGTTAAACCTATTTCAATGCATCATACTTCTGGACCTCAACCTGAAGGTAAAAAATCCACTCACTAAAATTCAGTTTAAATTAAATAACAATTAATCTTGTTAACTCTTAATTATTTATTTATTAGAATAGATAAAATGCATGATTATTCTTTTTAATCATGCATTTTTTATATTTTTAAAATTTATTTTTTTATTACTTTGAAAGTTGTATTTATTTCTATATTAGCTTTTTCTTTTATTTTCTTTCCTTGTAATTTAACTTTTTCTAAAAGTACTTCTTCTTTTATAACAAGTACTTTTCTTTCCTTCATTAACCATTTACCATCACATATAGTAGAATCCACATTTTCACTACTCATAGAATAAACTATATTCCCTATTAGATTATGCATAGGTAGCGTGTGTATAGTATTTGGGTTAAGTATTATCATATCCGCTTTTTTTCCAACTTCAAGGCTACCAATTTCATTTTCTAATAATGCACATTTAGCACCATTTATAGTTGCCATTTCTAATATTTTTTCTGCTGGTATAACTGTAGGATTTAATGTTCTTCCTTTATGAATTAATGATGTTAAATACATATCTCTCATCATATCCATTCTATTATTAGAAGGTGCTCCATCTGTTCCTATAGATACTGTTATTCCTTTGTGTATCATTTCAGGAATGGATGCAAATCCTAAAACTACTTTCATAGCAGCTGCTGGATTATGTGAAACTTTAACATCATTCAATCTAAATAAATCTAATTCTCTATTAGTAAGCCAAACTGTATGTACAGCTAAAAGATTAGAACCTAAAACACCTAAACTATTTAAATGTTCAACTGTACCAAGTCCTTTTCTCTGTTTTGCAAAATCAACTTCATCTGCTATTTCTCCAATATGCATATGTATTCCAGTATTAAAATTATCTGCTAACTCTTTTGTTTTAATTATTAATTCATCTGAATTGTTAAATATAGTCCTTAAAGCAAACCATATTTTAATTCTTCCATTAGCAGTATCATTATATTTATTAAATAAATCAATTTGAGTTTTTAATTCTTCTTCCATTGACTTTTGCCATACTTTAGGCAATCCTTCTCCCTCATCCATAACAGATTTAGCCAAACATGCTCTTATTCCTGTTTTATTAACAGCTTCTACCATAGCATCAACATATTGCCCACCAGATTCAAGAAAAGTTGTTACACCTGATTTAATCATTTCAATACAACATGCTGTAGATGATATAAGAGAATCTTCATAATCAAAACTGCTTTCATAAGGCCATACTCTATCTCTAAGCCAAGTTAATAAATCTACATCATCTGCAATACCTCTTCCTAATTGTTGAGATAAATGAACATGTGTATTAACTAATCCTGGCATTAAAATCTTTCCCTTTGCATCATAGACTTCTGCTTCCAAACTTACAATATTTTCATCAAAATTACCTATCGCTTTTATTACATTATCCTTAATAAAAATAGCTCCTTGTTCATACACTTCTCTTTCTTCATTCATTGTTATTAAAAAGGCATTTTTTATATATAATTCACTCATATTTTTTTCTCCTTCATCTATACCCTTGTTTTCAATCACTAACTTAATAAATTTAGATTTATAATTAATAAACTTTAACTTAATATAAGATTTATAACTGAAAGTACACCTATTATCCAAAGTGCTATATTTATTTTATCTGTTTCTTTAGCCACAATATGCATTACTATATATGATATAAATCCAAAGCATAATCCTATGCTTATACTATAGGTTAAAGGCATTAATAAAATTGTAATAAATGCTGGTACTGCTATTTTAATATCGTGAAAATCTACCTTTTTTATGCTAGTGAACATAAATATACCTACCATAACTAAAGCTGGTGAAGCTGCATAAGAAGGCACAATACTAAGTAATGGCGTAAATATAAGTGTTACTAAAAACAATAATGCAGTTACCACTGATGCTAATCCAGTTCTTGCTCCTACTGCTATTCCTGCTGCTGATTCTCCAAAGGTAGTAACGGTACTTGTCCCTAATAATGATCCAATTAATGTTGAAGCAACATCTGCATATAACATTCTTCCTAACCCTTTAATTTCTCCTTTTTCGTCCTCAAGACCCATTTGTTTACAGCAACTAATAAGAAATGCTAAAGAATCAAACATATCAATAAACATAAATGAAAATATTGGTCCAATTAAAGAAAATCTTAATGCACCTAATATATCAAGCTTAAATGCAACAGGTGCTATACTTGGTGGTGCTGAAATTATACTTGATGGTAATTGTACAAAACCAAAAATTATTGATACTACTGTCATTATTGCCACACTTATTAAAATACCACCCTTTATTTTTTTATACTCTAATATTGCCATTAACAATAGTCCAAAAAGTGATATAACCACAGTTGGTGTAAAATCTGCTAGCGAAACTAATGTATCTGAGTTTGCTACTACTACTCCCATTCCTTTCAAGCCTACAAATGAAAGAAACAATCCAATCCCTGCTGCTGAAGCTAAGCTTAATTGCTTTGGAATAGCATTAGCAATGGTTTTTCTTAGTCCTGTAAGTGCTAATGTTAAAAATATACAGCCTGATATAAATACAACTCCTAAGGCTTGTTGCCACGATATACCTTCACCTATAACTAAAGAATATGTAAAAAATGCATTAAGCCCCATACCTGGTGCTAATGCAAAAGGAGCATTAGCCATAAATGCAAATATTAACGTTCCAATAGCTGTAGCTAATATGGTTACTGTTATTAATGCTGATTTATCCATTCCAGCATCTGATAATATAGCTGGATTAACTAAAACAATATAAGCCATAGTTAAAAATGTTGTTACTCCACCTATAATCTCTGTTTTTATATTTGACCCTCTTTCACTATACTTGAAAACTTTATCTAAAAAATTCAAAGGCTCTCTTGCATTTTCTCTTGTAGCTATCATCTTACTTTTTCCCCCTATTTCTTAAAAAAATAAAAAGATACATAATCTATTACCAATAAATAGAATATATATCTTTAAAGCTACAACTTTAAAATCAAATATATTTCTATCCATAGTAAACTCATTTACGGTGAGCTTGTAGATACTTCCGATCCATATTACCAGAATTATACGAATATGTGTCTTTTTATGTATTATATATTATACTTGTATTTTTTTC
>NZ_WHJC01000195.1 GCF_009295725.1 Clostridium tarantellae | reverse complement strand
GTTTTTGGTAATTATATTAAAACAAAGGTTACCGGCTATTTTCACGTCTAAATTTTTGGTAATTTATAAACTTTTTTCTAATTAAAATTTGTCAATGGTATTTGAATCCAAAGATTAAACACTAGTGTTTTTAAATATAAAAAAATAAGTAACTTAAACAAATTATAAATTTGTAAAGATACTTATTTTTTACTATTATTTTCATATTCTTTCAATTCATATTTAATATATGTTTTTTACTTAATAAAAAACTTCCTATATTTTAAATAAATAAACTAGCAATTTTGGATATTAAATTTAATATAGCACTAGAAGGTATAGCTAATACTGGTTTTCCTAACATTATTATTACCACAAGTATTAAACTATAATATTCTTGCATTACTGAAGCTACTTTATAAAATATTTTAGGAGATAAATCCTCTAATATTCTAAAGCCATCTAACCCTGGTAACGGAAGTGTATTAAATACAAATAAGTTTACATTTATAACTACTATATTTCTAAAAATAACCAAAATAATAAACAAAAATTCATTATTATTGATTCTAATAAACTTTAATAATATTATGTAGATTATAGATGCTATTAATGCAACTATTATATTAGATATCCATGCAGTTATATTTACTTTTAAAGCATCTTTTTTAGGATTCTTAAAAGCATATCTATTTATTGTTACAGGTTTACTCCATCCAAAACCAGTAAATAACATTAAAACTAATCCTACAATATTTATATGTGCTAATGGATTTAATGTTAATTGACCTTGAAACCTAGGAGTTTTATCTCCAAGTTTATCCGCCATCCATGCTCTACTATATTCACGAAATGAAAAAGCTATTAAAATACCTGGAATGCTTAAAATCATACCTAATAAGTTTATTGACATTTTAATCCTCCTAATTATTAATAACATAAATTATACCATAATAAAATATTTTTTTCATTATTTGTTAATATTTTATTTATGTATAAAAATAAAGAATATGTAAAAACATTCAACATATCCTTTATTTTAAATCTAAAATAAATTATAATCTTTTTGCAGCTTCATAAGCTAATTGACTTCTTTCACATTCATCATATTTTAATGTTATTTGATAACAAATATTACTTCCTTTCATTTTTTCAGAAGCATAACATAACCCATTACTTCTAGAATCCATAAAAGCTTGATCTATTTGCTCTGGGTCTCCTATAAGAATTATTTTTGAACCTACTCCTGCTCTTGTAATTATAGTTTTTACTTGTTTAGGAGTAAGATTTTGAGCTTCATCTATTATAACCCAATTTCTTACTATACTTCTTCCTCTTAAATATGCCACTGCTTCTGTAGTTATTATTTTTCTTTCAAATAACTCTTCAATTTTATCATTTAATTCTCTTTCATTAGAATATTTCTTCTTATCACCTGAATCCATCAATATTTCTAAATTATCATAAACTGGTCTCATAAAAGGAGCTATTTTTTCTTGCTCTGTTCCTGGTAAATATCCTATTTCTTCATCCATAGTTACATTAGGTCTACAAACTAAAATACGTCTATATTGATTAGTCTCTTCTTCTATTATTTTTTGTAATCCTACTGCTAAAGAAAATAATGTTTTAGCTGTTCCAGCTGGTCCTTTAATAATTACTAAAGGTGCTTTATCAGCATCCATACTTAAACATTCTAGCATAAATTTTTGTCCAACATTTCTAGGTGATATTCCCATTATATTTATATTGTCTTTATAAAAAAGAGGAACTATTTTTTTACCATCAAATCTACCTAATGCTGTTTGCTTCTCATTATCATTACAATGTATAATTAAAAATTGATTTACTATAAGCTTAGGTAATACATATTTTTGATTTTTTTCATCATAAGTATTTACATCTTTAACTTGTAATTCTTTAGTTTTAAAAAATTTATTCAAATTCTCTATAGAAGTATACACCTCTATACGTCCTGTATATTGATCTTCAAATTCAGGAACCACCTCTTCATAATAGTCTTCTGCCTCTATACCTACAGTATCAGCTTTTATTCTTTCAAAAATATCTTTAGTTATTAAACATACATTTTCTCCTTTTTCTTTTAAAGCCTTACAAACTTGTATTATTCTATTATCAGCTTTTTCTATACTCCAAGATTTTGGTATTTTAGTTTCATAAAAATTTGTTTCCACCCATAAAACCCCAGAACCATTTAATTTAATTCCTTCATTTAAGTTACCTTTTTCTCTTAAACTATTAATTAATCTAGCAGCTTGTCTGGCGTTTGCACCTAAATCACTATTATTTTTTTTCATGTTATCTAATTCTTCTAATACTACTTCAGGAATTACAACATCATTATCTCCAAAAGTAAAAATAGCTCCTGGAGAATATAATAAAACATTTGTATCTATTACATATGTTTTTTTCAATACAACCACTCCTTTAGAATAATAGGTCCTTTTTATTGAAAAATCCTTTATTTATATATAATATTTTTAAAATTAGGATATAATTCTTAAAAAATGCTGGTTTTGTAAATATTTTTTATTAATTAATTTGTTAATTTAAACTTTTTATAATATAATTTCAATAATTTAAAAATTCTTAAGGATGTGATTTCAATTTTAGATTTATCAAAATTAAAAACTAAATACATAGGAAAAAAATATTTTTTCTATTCTAATATTTCCTCTACTAATGACATAGCAAAAAATTCTTGGAAAACTAATGATACTGGAACTATTTTTTTAGCACAAACTCAAAATAAAGGGAAAGGGAAAAACTCTAAAAATTGGTTTTCTCCTAAAGGAGGACTTTATTTATCAATACTTATAAAAGAAAAAAAATTATCCTTAAAAATTCTTCAGCAAATACCTTTATTAACAGCTTTATGTGTTTGTAAAACATTAAAGGAATTTAATGTTACTACATATATTAAATGGCCTAACGATATAATATTAAATAATAAAAAATTAGGTGGAATATTATGTGAAAGCAAATTTAAAAATAATTGTATAGACTATATAATAGTAGGTATTGGATTAAATATAAACTCTCTAAATCTTAACAATAATTCTTTAGAAAATATTTTTACTTCTTTAAAAAATGAATTTAATATAGATTTCCAAATAAATGATATATTATGTTGCTTTCTTAATAATTTTGAAGAATTATGGGAACAATTATTAAAGACAGGATTTAATAATGAATTTCTTGACCTTTACAAAAAAAATTCAATTATATTAAATAAAACTGTTTTACTTTTAAATGAAAACAAAAGAGAAATAGTTTATGTATTAGATATACTAAACACTGGTAAATTAGTATGTAAAACATCTAATGGATTAATAAAACACTTTGTTTCAGGAGATGTCTCAATTAGAGGGCTAAATGGTTATATTTAAGCTAATTATTAACAAAAACTTCTTGTGTTAGTTATCAATATAATATATAATCTACATTGTCGAAATTTTATATAATATTGGGGGTGCCTAGATGGAAATAAATCTATTAGGAGTTCCGCTATTTTATGGATGTGATAATCCTGGAGTGGAAAATGGGCCAAACACATTAAGAGAAAATAACCTTTTAAACATTTTTGAAGCTAATAATCATAAAATTTATGATTTAGGTAATTTATATGTTCAATCTATAGATGTAAATGAAAAATATAAAGATAACGATAAATTAAAATATTTGTCGCCTATAATAGAAGTAAATAATAACTTAGCTCACTGGGTTTATTGTTCTTTAAAATCAAATAATTTTCCTCTAATAATAGGAGGAGACCACTCTTTAGGCTTAGGAACCCTAGCAGGATCCTCTAAGTACTTCGGAGATGATTTTGGTGTTGTTTGGGTAGATGCTCATGGCGATATAAATACCCTTGAAAGTTCACCTAGTGGTAATATACATGGAATGCCATTAGCTGCTTCTATGGGAATTGGACATGATTCATTAACCAATGTTTATTTTAAAGGTAGAAAAGTAAATCCTAATAAAGTTTTTATACTTTGTGCTAGAGATTTAGATGAAGGAGAATTAAAGTTAATAAAAGAATTAGGTCTAAATGTTTGGACTTCATCTACTATAAAAGAATTAGGAATAGAAAAAGTTGTGGATATGTTATTAAATACCATTAACAAACTAAATATTAACAATATTCATTTAAGTTTTGATATAGATTGTACGGATCCATCTTTAATTCCTGGTACTGGAACACCTGTTGAAGAAGGTATGGATTTAAGAGAAGCAAAATATATAATAAATAAATTATTTAACACAAAAAAAGTAAAGGCTATGGATTTTGTAGAGTTTAATCCTGAAATAGAATATGATACTACTTTAAAAAATTGCTTAGAATTATTAAAGTGTATATCTGAATGTATAAATTAATTTTAAAAGGACTTTTTTAAGTCCTTTTTTATTTTTCTTCTTTAATCCACATGTCCCATATATTTTTTTCAAACCCTATAGTAGATTTATTTCCATTTCTCACTATAGGAGTTTTATATAATTGAGAATTTTTTAGCAATAATTCTTCTTTAATATCATTACTTTTAATTTTATCTAAATTTAATTTTTTATATGTTTGAGAGTTTATATTAATAATTTCATTTATCATAAACGATAACTTAATTTTTTGCAATTCTCCTTTACTTAATCCTCTTATTCCTAAATCTATAAACTGATATTTTATATTTCTTTCTTTAAAATATCTTTCTGCTTTTTTAGTATCAAAACATTTTTTCATTCCAAATATTTGAATATTCATATTTTTCTCCTTTTTATACTTATAATTTTATTTAAGTCATATAAACTTTTAATATTAGTTTATATGACTTAAATGATATTATCAATGTTATGTCTTTTACATTGATAGTTATAATATTTTATATTATTATATATGTATAACTTTTTAGGAGGACTTTTAAATGAAACTTTTATTTTTTGACACTGAAACTACTGGTATAAAACCAGGTAGCATATGTCAATTAAGCTATATTATAGTTGATACAACTGCTAAGCCTCAAAAAACAGTAGGAAAAAATTTTTTCTTTACTGTAGACGAAATGGAGCCTGAAGCTGAGAAAGTTCATGGTTTTTCATTAGAAAAACTTTATGAGCTAAGTAATGGTTTATGTTTTGAAGATTGTTTTGAAGAATTTTTTAATGACTTTATAAAAGCAGATTTTATAATGGGACATAATGTACAATTTGATATAAAATTTCTTAAACATGAACTTAATCTTCTTGGAGAAGAATTCATTCCTAATAATATATTCTGTACTATGCAATATTATAGACCTGTGTGCAAAATATTGCGTCCATCAGGAGATTATAAAAATCCTAAATTAGAAGAAGTTATTAAATTTTTGAATATTAGTAATACTCAAATAAGTACTATTGCTGATAAATTATTTAATGGCAGTGGGAATTATCATGATGCTAGATTTGATACAACAGCTACTTATCTAACTGTTATCGAAGGAATAAAAAAAGGGTTAATTCCTAAAAATTATTTTTCAAATTTATTAAAAAATAAAGCTTAAATTATAAATAAAGATATAGATTTCTAAACTTTTCTATATCTTTATTATATTAATTTTCTTTTTATTTAACCAATTTTCTTTTCAACTTTTTTTATTAAATCACAATGATTTATATGTATCTCTGTACTATATTTTTTCATTCCATCCCTATTATAAGTCTTAGTTTTTAACTTACCTTCAATACCTATCAAATCACCTTTATTTACATATTTTGAAAGAAAAACAGCATTATTTCCCCATGCTACTATTTGTATGAAATCTGTTAATTTCTCTTTTTTATTTTTATTGTATTCATTTATTGCAATAAAAAACTTTGCATATTTACCTTCTTCTCCATATGTGCTTAATTCAATATTCTTTGTTACTCTACCAATTAAATTTACTTTATTCATAGTTAGTATCTCCTTAATCAATTTATATTTTAATTATTGACATAAAAATACTTCTTAACCATAAGTTCCAGAACAAAATCTCTTCGCAGACCACCTTCGGCTCTTTAATTAAAGTTATCCACAGATTCTCAAAATTATAATCTCCTAAATAATCACATAACTTTCTTAATATCGCTCCTATATCTGACTTAATTTTTCCATAAATTATTTGTCTTCTATACTTTGGTGCAAAAACTATATGATATTTGCAATTCCATTTACTATGTGCTAAGCTACTA
>NZ_WHJC01000194.1 GCF_009295725.1 Clostridium tarantellae | reverse complement strand
GTTTAAAATATATTAAATAAAAAATAATTTTAGTAATATATTAAAATCAGTAACTAATGTTACTGATTTTTTAAATTTAAAATGTTATATTAAAATTATAATTATATATAAAAGGAAGGTATATTTATGAAAGTAGAAGTAGCTACAAATTTATGTATAGATTGTGCTTTATGTCAATCACTTTGCCCAGCGGTTTTTGGAATGGATTTCGATAGAAGAGCAACAGCTATTACAGGAGAAGTTCCAAAAAAATATGAAAAGGTGGTAAAACAAGCTGAAATAGAATGTCCTGTTGGAGCAATTTCTATATTAAAGTAAAAAATATGAACCCATAATCTTGTATTAGTATATCTAATATAAGATTATGGGTTTTTAAATATATTTTATCTATTTTTAGTTCATATTTCTATTATTAGTTAAAATATTAAAATAATATGAAACTTAACTTTCATATTATTAATTTTTAAAAATGTACTTTATTATAAAATAAAGTACATTTTTATAATACCTAACATAATATATTAATGTAAAAAATATTTTTAGGAGGATAATTATGTATAAACCACTATCATTATCAAATGAATCTCCACCAATGCCACCACCTGATCCTATTATAGATACTACTGATTTAATTCTTTTAAATGATAGTAATTTAGGAACAGCAACTAATCAGTTTAATTTTAGCAAGGGTTGGAATTATGAAAAACTTATTGAAGATCAAGCCTACAACGGTGATAATCATTGGACAATTGAAGTTGGTGCAACCGTAGCAGTAAATTTTGTTTCTCCTAAGTTCCATATAGTAGCTATTAAAGATCCAAACCATGGAATAATGACTCTTTCCATTGATGGTGGCTCTGAAATTGATGTTGATTTATATTCAAGTAAAAGAACATTTAAGCAAATAGTATATGAAAGTTCTGTATTATCTAACAGTGAGCATAAGATAGTTCTTAAATGTTCTGGAAGAAAAAATACAAGTGCAAATGGTATTGCAGCTTCTATTGATGCAATTTTTATTGAGCCTATGCCTATTATTGATCCTACACCTCCACCTACGCCCCCATCAACACTACCAACAACAACTTCGCCAATAACACCAACAACTAATTTAGCACTTAAAAAAACAGTAATGGCTTCCTCAAATACTTCATCTGCTAATTTTATAACAGATGGACAAACCACAAAATGGTCTAGTGGAAATTTTGATGCTGGACATCAATGGATATATATAGACTTAGGTATAGCTACTGATTTTGATACCTTAAAAATTTTTTGGTATATATCTTACGCAACCATATATAGAATAGAAATTTCAAATGATTCTATGAATTGGTCTTCTATTTATAGAACTACTAATGGAACAGGTAAAATTGAAGAAATTTCTTTATCTTCTATTCAAAAAGCCAGATTTGTAAGACTTTATTGTGAACAGTCATTGCCTAATATGAATAATGTTGACATATATGAAATTGAAATATACAACATGCATGAAACTTCAGCAACAGCACCTAAACCAATAACACCAACAACTAATTTAGCACTTAAAAAGCCCGTAATAGCTTCTTCCAATACTTCATCTGCTAATTTTATAACAGATGGAAGAAGTACCAAATGGTCTAGTGAAAACTTTATTAATGGCCCTCAATGGATTTATGTAGATTTAGGTGTAACTACCGACTTTGATAACCTAAGAATTTATTGGAGTAGCGAAAATGCAACTATATATAGGATAGAAACTTCAAATGATTCTATGAATTGGTCTTCTATTTACAAAACTACTAATGGAAAAGGTAGAATTGAAGAAATTTCTTTATCTTCTACACAAAAAGCTAGATTCGTAAGACTTTATTGTGAAAAAAATAGTTCTAATATTTCTGATAAAATTGCCATTTACGAAATTGAAGTACGCAATAAAAATATAACCTCACCTCCAACAGATCCAGTCCCAACTCAACCACAGCCAACTCCAACACCTATATCAACAACTAATTTAGCATTAAAAAAATCAGTAATGGCTTCTTCAAATGTCTCATCTGCTAAGTATATAACAGACGGAAGAGCTACAAGATGGTCTAGTGGAAGTTTTGCTAATGATCATCAATGGGTATTTATTGATTTAGGAGTATCTACTAATTTTGATACTATAAAAATTTATTGGGGGCAAGATAATGCAACCATATATAAAATAGATATTTCAAATGATGCTATCACTTGGACTTCTATTTATAGAACTACTAATGGAAAGGGTAGCATTGAAGAAATTACTTTAAATTCTATACAAAAAGCTAGATTTATAAGAGTTTATTGTGAACAAGCTAACACTGCTATTTCTCCTATTGTTTCTATTTATGAAATAAAAGTATACAATATATCTGGAAATTCAATGCCAACAACTTCACCTAATCCAACAACTAATTTAGCATTAAAAAAATCAGTAATGGCTTCTTCTAATGCCTCATTTACTAAGTATATAACGGATGGAAGAACTACAAGTTGGTCTAGTGGAAGTTTTGCTAATAGTCATCAATGGGTATTCATTGATTTAGGAGTATCTACTGATTTTAATACTGTAAAAATTCATTGGGGTAGAAATAATGCAACCATATATAAAATAGATATTTCAAATGATGCTATCACTTGGACTTCTGTTTATAGAACTACTAATGGAAAGGGTAGCATTGAAGAAATTACTTTAAATTCTATACAAAAAGCTAGATTTATAAGAGTTTATTGTGAGCAAGCTAACACTGCTATTTCTCCTATTGTTTCTATTTATGAAATTGAAATATTTAATAATTAAAAAATATTTACCTATTTTTAATTTCTTCATTTCAATAATCTAAGTTTTTTAGTTTAAAAAAATATAATACTGAATATAACTATATGAATTTCTAGGTTTAGAATTATTTTAGATATATTTTTATTTTACTAGTTAAATATTTTATTTTGAATTTAATAGAAAACTATATATAGAAAACCTCTATTAGTGCACTTAGATATTTAATTTTTTTAAAATATCTAAGTGCTTTATTTCATTAATATCCTTTGTTATAAAACTTTATTAATTATAATAAAGTCTTTGATAGTAATTAATGCATGTAATTTTAAATAAATATATTACCTATTTTTTAATATTAAAGGTAAAGTTTAAATTGTTAACTTTATAATAAAGCTTTATAAAACTTTATTATAAAATAAAGTACACTTTTATAATACCTAACATAATATATTACTGTAAGAAATATTTTTTAGGAGGATAATTATGTATAAACCACTATCATTATCAAATGAATCTCCACCTATGCCATTACCAGAACCTACTATTATAACTGCTATAGATTTAATTCTTTTAAATGATAATAACTTAGGAACAGCAGTTAATCAATTTAATTTTAGCAAGGGTTGGAATTATGAAAAACTTACTGAAGCTGAAGCCTATAATAGTGATAACCATTGGACAATTGAAGTTGGGGCAACCTTAACAGTAACTTTTGCCTCTCCTAAATTTCATATAGTAGCTATTAAAGATGCAAACCATGGAATAATGACCCTTTCCATTGATGATGGACCTGAAATGGATATTGATTTATATTCAAGTAAAAGGGAGTTTAAACAAATAGTATATGAAAGCTCTGTATTGTCTACTAAGGAACACAAGATAGTCCTTAAATGCTCTGGAAGAAAAAATGCAAGTGCAAAGGGCATGGCAGCTTCTATTGATGCAATTTTTATTGAACCTATGCCTGTTCCTACACCACTACCTCTACCTATAAATACTACAAATTTAAGTCTTTTAAATGATGGAAATATAGGAACTGATGTTAATCAATTTAATTTTAGTAGTGGATGGAATTATGAAAAACTTACTGAAGCTGAAGCTTACAAAGGCGATAATCATTGGACAGTTGAAACTGGTGCAACCTTAACGGTAACCTTTGCTTCTCCTAAATTTCATATAGTGGCTATTAAAGATGCAAACCATGGAATAATGACCCTTTCCATTGATGACGGAGCTGAAATGGATATTGATTTATATTCAAGTAAAAGGGAGTTTAAACAAATAGTATATGAAAGTTCAGTTTTATCTATGAAACAGCATAAGATAGTTATTAAATGCTCTGGAAGAAAAAATACAAGTGCAAAGGGCATGGCAGCTTCTATTGATGCAATTTTTATTGAACCTATGCCTATTATTGATCCTATACCTGAACCTATGCCAATAGGACCTATTATAGATACTACAGATTTAATTCTTTTAAATGATAATAATTTAGGAACAGCAGTTAATCAATTTAATTTTAGCAAGGGTTGGAATTATGAAAAACTTACTGAAGCTGAAGCTTACAAAGGTGATAATCATTGGACAGTTGAAGCTGGGGCAACCTTAACAGTAACCTTTGCTTCTCCTAAATTTCATATAGTGGCTATTAAAGATGCAAACCATGGAATAATGACCCTTTCTATTGATGATGGACCTGAAATGGATATTGATTTATATTCAAGTAAAAGGGAGTTTAAACAAATAGTATATGAAAGTTCAGTTTTATCTATGAAACAGCATAAGATAGTTATTAAATGCTCTGGAAGAAAAAATGCAAATGCAAAGGGTATGGCAGCTTCTATCGATGCAATTTTTATTGAACCTATGCCTATTATTGATCCTATTCCTGAACCTATTCCTATTTTACCACCAACACCAATTGACATAAATCCAATATCACCTTCAATTAATTTAGCACTTAAAAAAATAGCAATATCTTCATCAAATGAAACAAATACTTTAACACCTAATTATGTAACAGATGGTGATACTTCATCAAAAATGTCTAGATGGTCTAGTGGAAGTTTTATTAATGGTGAACAATGGATATATGTAGATTTAGGAGAACCTACTGACTTTGATACTATAAAAATTTATTGGGAAGCAGCTAATGCACTCATATATAGAATAGAAACTTCTACTGATGCAACCACTTGGAATTCTATTTATAGAACTACTAATGGCCAGGGTAAAACGGAAGAAATCTCCTTGCTTTCTATGCAAAAAGCTAGATTTGTAAGAATATATTGTGAAAAAAATAATAGCACTGTATCACCTACTGTTTCTATTTATGAAATTGAAATATTCAATATGTACAAATCTTCAAATGAATCTAATCTAATGCCAAGTCCAACAAACTCAATACCAAATTCACCTAACCCAATGGAAATGGAGCATTCAACAAATTTAGCAATGAAAAAACCAGCAATGGATTCTTCAAATTCTTCATCTGCTATGTATGTAACAGATGGAAGAACTTCTAGATGGTCTAGTGGTAATTTTGCTAATGGACATCAATGGATTTATGTGGATTTAGGTGCAGCTACTGAATTTGATACTGTAAAAATTCATTGGGGTAGAGACTATGCAACTATATATAAAATAGAAACTTCTAATGATGCTACTAATTGGTCTTCTGCTTATAGAACTACTAATGGACAAGGTAAAATGGAGAAAATTTCTTTAGATTCTATGCAAAATGCTAGATTTGTAAGAGTTTATTGTGAAAGAAATCATCCTATAGTTGCTCCTACAGTTTCTATTTACGAAATTGAAATATATAATATGTCTGGAAGTTCCACTCCAACATCACCAACCACTCCACCAAATCCAGTGAAACCATCAATTAATTTAGCACTTAAAAAACCAGCAATGGATTCTTCAAACTCTTCATCTGCTATGTATGTAACAGATGGAAGAACTTCTAGATGGTCTAGTGGTAATTTTGCTAATGGACATCAATGGATTTATGTGGATTTAGGCACAGCTACTGAATTTGATACTGTAAAAATTCATTGGGGTAGAGACTATGCAACTATATATAGAATAGAAACTTCTAATGATGCTACTAATTGGTCTTCTATTTATAGAACTACTAATGGACAAGGTAAAATGGAAAAAATCTCTTTATCCTCTATGCAAAATGCTAGATTTGTAAGAGTTTATTGTGAAAGAAATTATCCTATAGTTGCTCCTACAGTTTCTATTTACGAAATTGAAATATGTAATATGTCTGGAAGTTCCACTCCAACATCACCAACCACTCCACCAAATCCAATGAAACCTTCTACTAATTTAGCACTAAAAAAACCAGCAATGGATTCTTCAAACTCTTCATCTGCTATGTATGTAACAGATGGAAGAACTTCTAGATGGTCTAGTGGTAATTTTGCTAATGGACATCAATGGATTTATGTGGATTTAGG
>NZ_WHJC01000193.1 GCF_009295725.1 Clostridium tarantellae | reverse complement strand
GATTAATATTTTAAATAATTGATTAATTTTCAGTTCTATTACTTTTTGTAAATTAATCTTCATGAAATCTTATCATATCAATCATAATTAAAAGACCAACTAAAAATATTGTATAATCTTTATCTTTTACTATGAGGCTATACCTATCTTTTCCAAAAATATTCCACTCTTTCTCTATAGCACCTATAATAACGCCTTCTTTAAAAACATTATAGTTTCTTCCAAAAATACTATTAGACTCCATAATTATATTTCCATATTTACCACTTATATTATAAACAGGCGTCATAAATTCTTTTTTTATAGTAGCTACATGTATACCATCTAAATCAAAGACTTCATACTTATGAGCACCTATTCTTATTTGTTGTTCCATATAAAGGACTTTTCTTCCACCATCTGATTTATAAATACTTATATTTTTACCTATATCAAATTTATCAGCTTCTGCATAAAAAATTTCTTTACCATTTTTATCATACACATCAAATTTTGCACCAAAAGCAAACATTCTTTCTTTAACATAATAATTATTACTCATATACTTTACCCCTAACGCTTTTTATCTTTATATAATTTTTTAAAAGTGAATATTTAAAAGTTTTAATACTGGATCTATAGGATTTATAAATGTAGCATCTTCAGAGTTACCATTTAATAGTCCTACTACATTATTATTTTTACCTAAAACTAAAGCACCCGAATCTCCTACTTTACTCATATTTGTTGCTAATATTTGGTCTTTAAAAAAACAATCTCCATTTGCATAACTTAACAAAACTATAGCTTTTATTGTTCTTATTCTTCCAGTCGTATATGCAGTACTTCTTCCTATTTTTCGAATTGGCATATTTACTTCTGGCATTATTGTATTATTTATAACTCCTATCCTTTCTATAGTAGTATCATACTCAATTTTAGAATTAATCTTAGCAATAGCACAATCTACATAATTTACTGGGTAATCTTCTACAGAAGTTATCTTTAAACCATTAAAAAATTTTAATTTAATTAATTTTTGTACCTTCGCAATTTTATTCTCTGAAGAAATTTTACTATCTTTACCTCCAGGCTGTATTATACTAGTACCTTTCCCCAAAGTATTATTATATGTCAACACATGATTATTACTTAAAATACATGGTTTATTTTTTTCATTACTAAATACTACTGCTCCTATAGTTCCAGCATATTTTCCTTTAGTAGCGCTAATACTATATCCTGCTCGTATAGGTCTTACTTTTGATTGAAACTTTGATGGAGTTAATGGTAAACCTTTCAAAGAATTACTTTCTTTAAATTCTCCAATTTTTATAACATCAGTTTTTATACCAAAAAAACTTTTTTCAATCCTATCATTTTTATATAAATTATTTAAATTAATTTTATCTTTAACCAAAATATGAAGACTTGGTTCCCCAGTATCAAAACCTTTAATAAATTTATATCCTAATCCTATTCCAATTACATTTTTCTTTTTTAAAAAAGTATAACTATGTTTACAAATAATTTCATATATTGAATCTTCTATTAATGAAGCCAATTTAAAGTCCTCCTAATATAGTTTTCTTTATAATATGACAAGTTATTGTTCTAAGTGCAATTCTTATATTAACATTAATTAAATACTTATTATTATTTTATTACATAAAAAAAGATGATTCCTATTTAATACAAAAATCATCTTTTAAACTATTTATACTTTTTCAAATTATTCTTTACAAATAATTAAAATAAAAAATTAATAATATTTTTTATTAAAATACTCCAGTTTCATCTTCTTCATCCATATTATTTTCTGAAAAACTAGGAACTTTTAAATTTTCTTCTTCAACTACTTCTATTAATTCGTCATCAAAAAACTGACCTTCAATCTCTGCTGTATTTACATTCATTTCTCTTACGTCTTCAGCATATTCTTCCCAATTTTCTTCATTTAATTCTTCTCTTATCTTAGATAACTTCTCTTCTTGAATTTTTTTAGCTTCTTCTCTTTCTGCTTTTTCTTCAAGAGTATATTTATCCTCTACTATTTCAAAGTATATTTCTCTATTTGGTATATCAACCTTTGAACAAACAACTTTAACTTTATCACCTAGCTTATAAAGCTTTTTATTTCTTTCGCCAACTAAAGTAAGTCTATCTTCATCATAAATATAGTAATCATCTCTAAAGCTTGTTATATGAACTAATCCTTCTATAGTGTTAGGAAGTTCAACAAAAGCACCAAACCCTGTTATTGAACAAATCATTCCTTGGAACTCTTCACCTATTCTATCTTTCATATATTCAGCTTTCTTTAAGTCATCTACTTCTCTTTCAGCCTCCTGAGCAACTCTTTCCATCTCTGAAGATTGTTTTGATGCTGAATCAACAATATTTCTTAACTTTTTATTTCTTTTATCATTAATAGCACCATGTAAATGTTCTTTTATTATTCTGTGTATTTGAAGATCTGGATATCTTCTTATTGGAGATGTAAAGTGACAATAATACTCTGCTGCTAAGCCAAAATGACCTGCACATTCAGGTGAATATCTAGCTTGCATCATACATCTTAATAATAATGTACTTACTATAGCCTCTTCATTTTTACCTTTAACTTCTTTTAAAGCAGCTTGAAGGTTTTTAGGATTAATTTCTTCATTCCATTTTATTTTATATCCTAAGTTATACACAAACTCTTTAAATTTTTGAAGTTTATCTGAATCTGGTTCTTCGTGAATTCTATATACAAATGGTCTTTCAGTCCACTTCATATGCTCTGCTACAGTTTCATTAGCTACTAGCATAAATTCCTCTATCATTCTATTTGCAATAGCTCTTTCATAAGGTTTTATTTCAATTGGTTTACCTTTTTCATTTAATATTATTTTACATTCTTCAAAATCAAAATCTATAGCTCCTCTATCTAATCTCTTTTTATTTAAGATTTTACAAAGTTCTTCCATAGTTTTAAAATCTTCTACTAAATCACTATATTTATCAATAAGATCTTTATCATTATCTCTTAAAATTTTAGTAACATCTGTATAAGTCATTCTTTCATTTGTTCTTATAACACTTTCATGAATTTCATGCTCTATAACTTTACCCTTATCATCTATAGTCATAATACAACTTAATGTTAATCTATCTACCTTAGGATTTAAAGAACAAATTCCATTGGATAATTTTCTAGGAAGCATTGGAATAACCCTATCTATTAAATAAACAGAAGTAGCTCTTTCAAAAGCTTCTTTATCTAACGGATCTTTTTCTGTTACATAATGAGTAACATCTGCTATATGAACTCCTAACTTATAGTTTCCATTAGGTAATTTTTCTATGGAAACTGCATCATCTAAGTCTTTAGCATCTTCCCCATCTATGGTTACCATTTTAACATCTCTTAAATCTAATCTTCCCTTTATTTCTTCTGGTTTTATTTGTTCTTCTATATCTTCAGCCCATTTTAATACTTCTTCTGGAAATTCTTCAGGTAAGCCAAATTTTTTTATTATTGTTAGTATATCTAGTCCTACATCTCCTCTTTTACCTAGAACTTCAGTAACTATTCCTTCTGGATTTTTTCTATTTTTATCTGGCCATTTAGTAATCTCAACCATTACCACTTCGCCTTGTTTAGCTCCATTCCTATCTTTTTTAGAAATAAAAATATCATTTTGTATTCTTTGATCCTCTGGTAATACAAAACCAAAGCTTTTATTATCTTCATAAATTCCTATAATATTTTTATTTACTCTTTCAACTATTTTAACTATTTCACCTTCACACTTTTTGCCATTGCCACTTTCACTAACTATTTTAGCTAATACTCTATCTCCACTCATCGCACCATTTAATTGTGTTTTAGGTATAAATACATCTTTCATTCCTTCCTCATCTGGAATTACAAAAGCAAATCCCTTTTGATGAACTTGAATTTTTCCAGCAACTAGCCCCATTTTTTCTGCTAAACCAATTCTATCAAATTCATCTCTAGCTAAAAGTCCTTCCTTCTCCATTGTTTTTATAGCTTTTTTAAAAAGCTTATACTCTGGTTTGGGTATATTAAACATTTTAGCCAAATTTGGAATTTCCATTGGTCTATAAGCTTCTTCTTTCATAAAATTTAATAATACATTTTTAATTTTCATCTATATTCCTCCATGTCTTGTTGCACATTATCATTTCGTCAGGAATTTTCACTAACAAATAATGTTTAATATTCTTTTAAGACAAATTGCTCATTATATATTAATATGATATGTTTATTTTATAATTTTAATGTAGGAAAACTAATATATTAATTATTATTTATAATTACTTTTCCCTTATACAAATCATATTTTTTAATATATTATCTATTATTTAATCTATTAAATTTTTAAATATGTACTTTACTAAATTTAATTTATGTATTATTTAAACTAATTTTTAAAGTATTTATTTACAAACTTCATAATTATATTTCTTTTAAAAGATCTAAATATTCATCTCTTTTTCAAAAAAATTTAGCAATTTATTTTATATAAATATTTATATAAATATAAATATTGTTTTTTGTTCAAAATAAAGGTGCACTAAAACTTATAGTACACCTTAGAAAATATTAATAAAATTTTTAAGCCGTCCTATGCTTTTAAAAGACGACTATAAAATCAAAAATTTTATTTAATTAAGTTTAAAGCAATTGTATTTATAGCAAATAAAATTGAACATATTACTGTTAGTCTAACAAGCATTGATTCTTTAGTTCTTCCCTTATTTTTAGAAAAGAATGATTGATTATTGCTTCCTTGTATTAAACCACTTAATGCATCCGCTTTACTTGGTTGTAACATAATAGCAATTAAAATTATTATTGCTAAAATCGCTTCCACAACTACTAGTGCTTCCCTCATAAGAAACCCTCCTAAGCATACGTATAAATTTTGATAAACATATATATTATTAATGATAACATAACAATTTTTTTTTTACAATAAAAACCGTAATTTATCAACTTATTTGTAAACTATTATATACAAATGAAAATTTATAGCAAAAGAGTGAGCATATTAATTACTCACTCTTTTAAGTCTTCATACACATAGATATAGACTTTTAACTTATATATGTTTTAAATATTTATAAAATAATTATTTTATATTACAATTAACTTCATAAGTTGCATTTCCTGATAACCACTTATGCATTTCTTCTTTAGCAATTCTTTGTCCTTGCATATAAACTTCTAGAGATTTAAATTTAACATCTCCTGCTGCATTAGCACTTCTTGCTTTTCTTAAGTATACTTTAGAAATATCTTGTGGTTTTATATTTTCATCATCTACAGAGAATTGATATCCTCCTGTAGTTCCTCTTTCAAAGTCATTTCCAGGTAAATCACAGTTAAATTCTATTTTTCTACCATCTTTTAAAACTAATCCGAAATAGATGTAGTCATCTGTTCCAGCACTCTTCTCATCTTCTACTGAAATTATAGCATGTACATTTCCAATAGGAGCAGTTAATTTTACATTTTTAGTATGAGAAACTTCTTGTAGGAATCTATAAACTATAGTAGCACTACATTTTTGTGCATTTTCCATACCTATTTTTCCTGCTTCTTCCCAATCTTCATTACTATTATATATAGAAACTAATGGTTTTAAAGTTTTAGCTTTTTTAGCATATTTAAAGCATTGATGACTTACAAAGTCAACTGCTGGCTTGTCCATCATCATTTCAAATTCTGCCTTATCTTCACCCATAGTACTTATTGTAAATTTTTCTTTACGCGCTTCCATAAATTGTTCAAACTTACAGTGAGCTGGTGTTTCTGTTGCTATCCAGTTTAACGCATGATGTGGTTGATTTAAATCCTCTATGTAATGTAAACATTTACCTAAAAGGTATGATGCTTCTGAATAATTTCCATCTTTCCAATTTGCAACTGCTCTTGAAAAATAACTTCTTGATTGACTTTCTGCATTATCCTTTATTTCAGATAAAAGATATGTTTTACTAGAAGTAAAATTCTTCATTGTATCTGGATCAAAAAAGTGATCTTGATATAATTGATAATCACGTTCTTTTCCAACATTTCCCCAGTCAGGATCTACAGTTCCTTTTCTATAATTAAAAGCATTTTCTTCAATAATTTTAAGGTTGTCCATTATTGCTTTATCATTACCCATATCATTTTTAATAATTTCTAATGCTTGTAATGAAATAAGTTTATGTGTATCTAATTCCATAGCACTTTCTTTACTATCCCATGCAAATGCCTTTTTTGGCGTAGTTAAACCTATACATAAGGCACAAGTTAATACAGCGATTGTAGCTTTTAATCTTTTGTTCATAATTTAATCTTCCTTCCTTTAGTAAATTTATTACTTTTGTTCCACATGTTTATTTTAACTCATATTTTGTCGTTTGTATACATTTTTTATAATAT
>NZ_WHJC01000192.1 GCF_009295725.1 Clostridium tarantellae | reverse complement strand
TTAAGAAATTGGGATCTACCACCATGTGTAGCACTTAATCCTACTGATGAAATAAAAAAAACTTTAAACAATAGCTTGTGTAAATAATTTTTAAAAATATCAATAATTTTTTAAGAGAGTTCTTTTTAAAAATCATCTGTAAAAATTTAACTTTGGTTAATGCAGTTTATATTGAAATTTTTTGATTCTAAATCAAAGCATACGACAATTTTCTTGACAAACACCGTATTACAAGAAGATGAAATAGCAAGTACAGCAGCTATAACTAGATTAAGATATCCAAAAGATATAAGCCTTTTAGGACAAGCAGAGATTAAGTTTAGAAATGGAGAAATAAAAAGAATTCCTTTTGAAAATTTAAGTGAATTTTCAGCTAGAAATGAAGCAGTTAATGTAGAAGATACTATTGAAGAGGTTGTTGCATACTTTGATTCTGAATTTTTGAAAAATGGAGTAGAAATTGTGGATACTCCAGGATTCAATTCCACTTATGAAGTACATACAGAGATTGCAAAATCTTATGTAAAAAAAGCAGATGCCTCTATATTTTTATTTTCCTATGAAAAACCAGGGGCTAAAGAGGAAATAAAGTTTTTAAAGTACATTAATGATAGTATGGATAGAGTTTTTTTAGTATTAAATAAAATAGATTTATGTAATACATCAGAAAATACTGTGGAGGACACCATAGAAGACTTAAGAAACAAATTGGTAAAATCTGGAGTGTTTGTTGAAGATAAGAAAATTTATCCCATATCAGCTATGTTGAAAAAAGAGGGAATAAAAGAAAATTCAGAAAAGAAAACAAGAGCTTCAAATTTTGATAAATTTTCTGATGAATTAGCAGAGTATTTAACTAGTGATGAAAATATAAAAGATAGACTATCATCTCCAGTTAATTTTATAATAAATGAATTATCTAATTATAAACAAGAATTAGATTTGAAAATTAAAGATTTTAATAGTGATAAAGAAATAATAGAAAAAAATATTAAAGAAGAAGAAAAAACTGTAGAGGATTTAAAAAATGAATTAAAAGAAAAGAAAAAGCACATAGAAAATTTAGTGAAAAAAGCTTTACGTAAAGCTAAAAAAGTTATTGAAGAAAAAAATGAAGCATTAAAGGAAAATATAAATGAAGATTTGAAAAAAATCAACTCACAATTTACTTTAAAATTAAATGATTTTAGTGATATGAATTATGAAATTGAGTTAGGGATGAAAAGAGCTTGGAATAGTACTAAGAATATTCTAGAAAATGATTTAACTGAAGTTATTGATGAAATTGTAGATGAAGAAGAAAATATTAAAGATATAGAAGGTAAATTAATAACTATAATTAATAATGGTTTAAATATAGAAAAATTAAATTTAGATGAGCCAGAAGTTAATTTTGATGAATTAGATAAAATAGATTCTGAAGTTAGAGAGCTAGAATATAATTATCAGGATCTAAAAGCAAAAGTTGCAAATTTTATAAATGAAAAATCAAAGAAAACACAATATGAAGAAGAAGTAACTGAATTGAAAGAAAAATTAAAAAGATTAGAAAATGAGAAAAGTACTAAATTGTTATCTTTAGGAAATGGTGAGATAGTTCAAAGTAAAAGAACAAATACACGTACAAAAAAACGTGGTGGATTATTTGGTAAAATACGAGATGTTTTATTAGGAGAAAAAGAAGTTGAGTATATAGAAACATATGAGGATGATTTTAATTATAAAGAAGTTAAAAGGTTAAAAAGTGAAATGAATGATGAATATGACTCTAAATTAAGTAATATGGATAGAGAGTTAGAAGAAAAGAGATTAAACTTACTAAATTATGCAGATGTTGATTATAAATTAAATGAGTTAAATAAAGATAAAGAAAGATATAAAGAAAGATATGAAAAGGCAATTAATAATAAAGATGAAAAAAAGAGTGCAGTAGAAGAGATGATTATAACTGTAGCTAAAAATAAATATAAAAGAGTGCTTTTTACAGCTTTAGATGAGTTTGATGAAAATACAAAAATATTTTTAGATAATAATAAAAACTTTATAACAAAGGTTTTAATTGAAGCTTTAAATGAAGATAAAAGAAAATTACAGTTACATGAAGAAGAAGTGTACAACTTATATTATGCACAAGCTTCATCACCAGAAATTTTAGAAAAAGAGATAAAGGATATGTATATAAAAATTGATGGTATAAATAGTGATATAGGAAGATTAAGAGATGTTAAAAGGGAAGTGTTATAAATGGATATGGAACAATTAGAAAAATTTAATATTAATCCTAAAGAGATTCAAAAATATATTGATAAAATAAATAACTCAGAAAAGGTAGTTGCTATAACAGGAGAATTTAGTTCAGGAAAAACAACTTTTATCAATGCATTAATAGGAAAAAAAGATTTTCTTTCAACAGGCAATGGGGAGTGTACTCCTATATTGATAGAAATAATAAAGGGAAATAATAATGTTTTTGAAGTTCATTATAAAGATAACTCGGTTTCTAATGAAAAATTAAACAAAGAGAATTTGTTGAAGTATTCTCAATATAAAGAAGGTTATGATACTAATATTTTAGGTATTACTGTACCTATTGATAATAAATTTATTGGAGAGAATGTAACATTAATAGATACTCCAGGAACTAATACCATAATAAAAGAGCATGAGGAAATAACAGAATATATATTAAAAAGATCAGATATTGTTTTATATATTATTAATAAAGTAATTTCAGCAAGTGATATTGAAAGAATAAAGGAAATAGAAAAATATACAAATCATATAATTTTAATTGTTACTAATATGGATGAAAAGATAGGTGATAACTTTGTTAATAGGAGTGAAGATGATATAAATAAATTAATTGATGAAGTTAAAAAAGAAGTATCAAAAAGTTTAGGTGTAAAAGAATTTGATATACTTCCAATAGGATCTAAAGCTTCTTTTACAAATAGCAAATATATAAATGATATAAGAGAAGTTATAAATGATTATATAAATATTAATAAAAAAGAAGTTATAAAAAATAGAGTTAAAGGACAATTAGAACTATTATTTAAAAATAAATATGAAGAAATAAAAAAAGAATTAAGTCTTATAGAAGAATTAAAAAATAATGATAGGGAAGAGTTAATTAAAAAAATTGATAGATTAGAACAAAGAATTTCTAAAGCTAATAAAAATTCAGAGGGATTTAATAAAGAGTTTTCTGAAAATAAAAAAAATATAGAAAAAAGTACATGCAATAAGTTAAAAGAGTTATTTGAAAGTCAACAATATAAATTTTTAAAAGAAATTAATAAACAAAATGAGATTAATGAAGATTTTATTGAAGAAGGAGTATATGAGTTATCAAATGAATGTAATGCTAAAATTAGGGGAATTATAGAAAAGCAATTAGATAAGCTTGTAAATGAAGTTTTTCAAAATGGTAGTGAAGAATTAGACGACTTAATTAATGATTTGGATTTAAACTTTGAGGTGGACTTTGATGCACCAACTTTAGAAGAGTTAAGTGAAGATTTTGATGAATTTTCAACTTTGCAGTTTAAAAAATTAAAAAGGGTAAAAGAAAAACAAATGAATATTGAAAGAGAGCTTGGTGTTACTGAAGAGAATATTTCTATGTTTGATGAAAATTTAGATCATATTTACAAAAAAGCTAAAACAGAAGAAGATACTTATCAAAACTTATTTAATAAAAAATTAGATTTAGGGTCCTATAAAGCTGAATATGAAATTGTATATGATGAAGATGGATCAGATTTAGGTGCTAAGACTGGTAGAGTTATTGGTGAAGTAGCAGATTTTGCATTAATGTTTTGGAGTCCTAGTAAATCAGCAGGTACTTTAGCTAAGGGAGCGGATGCTTTTAAGGATTTAGCTAAAGGTGTTAAAATAGTAGGAAATGCTGCAAAGAAGGTAGAAAAAGGAGCTAAAAAAGCTAAGAATTTTAAAAAATCTCAAAATTCAGCATTAAAAATGCTACAGTATTTGGAATTTGGATATTATGGAGAAGCTTTAGGTAGAAAAGTTGGAGGAGCTATTAAGCCAAGTAAAAGTAGATTAGTTGAGAATGAAGATAAGAAACAAGAGTATTTAGATAGAAAAGAACAATTAGAGAAAGCTATATGTGAAAATAATATAAAAAGACAAAGTTTAGATAGAGAAATAGCTGAAAATAAAATATCAATGGCAGCAGCAAGAAGAAAAAGAGTTGCAATGAAGGCAAATATGGAAGCTTATGAAAAAGAAGAACAAAATTTAATAGAAAGTATAGAAAAATTAAGAGAAAAAGATAGTAAGGAAAAATTAAATAAGTATTATTCAAATGCAATAGAAGACATAATTAATGATCAGTTAAATAATGCTAATAAACTAGTTAAAGAAATTATTGATGAAGCTAGTGAAAGAGCTATTATTAAAAGTAAAGAAATGTTTATTGAAAAGGTAAATTCTTTAAAAGAAGCACTATCTATTACAATTTCCAATAAAGATATTATTGAAAATGAAATTAATACAAAAAAAGTATTATTAGCAGATTTGAGTTCTTATAGAGATTGGATAAATGAGTGGGTACAGTAATATGAATACAATGGATATACTTGAAAATTTAAGATTTCAAAAAGAAAAGTTTCCAGAAATATATAATTCGTATAAAAATAATTCATCTATAGAGGTAGCCTCAACATTACTTCAATTGGATGATTACGAAAGAAATAACAATATATTTATTCTAACTGAAAATTTTGAAGATATATTATTAAAAGCTTTTAATATACCTAAATATATGCTTATAAATTATGATTTAGGTAATTATAATTTAATATATTTATATAAAGATTTTGAAGAAAAATTAGATGTTAGAGATGATATACTAGAAATTTATTATCCATATGTGTACAACTTACAAATAGATAAAGTTATAATTTCAAATAAAATTAAAAGAGATAGTATGAATAATATTGATACATTATTCATGTTAAAAGAAATAAGTTTATTTGAAAAAAGTTATTTAAAAAAGTGCCAATATAAAGTTAAAAGAATAAATGAAATAAGTGATTTAAAAGATATCTTTATTTCATTTAAACCTTCCTATAATGAAAGTGAATTAGTAAATAAAATAAATAAAAGCAATTTATTTAAAACTAAAAATATAGACACTTATTTAGATGAACATTACAAAATTTCAGTATCAATGGATTTTATAAGAAGCATAAATAAAGATAACAATAAACAAATTTTTGAAATAATAAATGAATTAATAACTAAAAGTATGAGAATATATGAAAAAGAATCTAAAAATATTTTGAAAGAGTATATTAATAATAACTTTATAAGTAATTATAAGCTAATAGATTCTTATTTAAATAATAAAAATAACTTGCAAAAATTTTTAAATGAAAATTTTAAAAAAGAATTAAGAAAAAGACTTAAAGAAACTAATAATAAATCAACTGATAAAGTTAAAGGTTCAGATATTTTTAAATCAAGAAATTTGGTGAATTTGTTAAATAGTGATATCAGTAAAATAGATGAATATTTAAGTTATTCATTAAGTAGTTTAATAAAAAGTATTAATGACATTTAAACATAAAGAAAAATTGGAGGAAAACAAATTGGATATAATATTAAAATCAATAATAATATCATTAATAGGTACAGCTTCAGTAAATTTAGCTTATAAACCAAATAATTTACCTGTTTTAGTTAGTATAAACATAATTCTTCTAGTAAGTACTTTATTTATTCTGAAAAGAGAAAAAGATATTAAAAGTAATGGTAAAGATGAGAGAAAGAAATATTTAGAAGAATTAAATGAAAAAAACTTAATTAAATTTGAAAATATGGTGAATAATGTAATAGATAAAAATGATGAATTAAATGATGAATTTAAAAAGCATATGAAAAGTATAACTATAGTTTTGAAAGAAGGTTTAAATGAATCATTACTAAGAATAAATAATACTCTTGATAAAATAAATACAAGCTATATGGAAGCAAATGATAAATTAATAAATGGAATAGAAGAAAAAAATAAAGAATTAATAGATGAATTACATATTATAAAATTAAATATAAATGAAAATATGATAAAAGAGTTAGAAATACATAATAAATGTTTATATAGTAATAATGATATTAAAGAAAACTTAGAAAATGGAATGAAAAATATAAATAATAATGAAGAAAAAGTAATAGAGAATTTAGAAAATATATTAAATAAAGAAGAGGAGAATGTTGATAATTTAGAATCATTAATTAAAAGAGTAAAATCAACAGAAAATAATATAATATATTTAAAAGATGAGTTAATAGAAAAAGATGAAAAAATAATTGAAAGTAATAGGAGTGTAATTAATGAATATAAAGAAATTCAAGGTAGCATGTTAAATGAATTAAATAAATTAGCTGATAAAAATGAACATATAGTTAAATTATTATTAGATAATTATAAAGTTTTAAATTCTTTAATA
>NZ_WHJC01000191.1 GCF_009295725.1 Clostridium tarantellae | reverse complement strand
GTCTTTACGAATTATATTTATAATGTTTAATTAATAGTTCGATAGTTTAAGATATTTTGAGGAGGATTTTAATGACTTTATTTAAAAAACAAATAACACTATTTATTTCATTATTAATTATTAGTTCAGTATTTTTAGGATGCAATAAAATAGAGGCTTCTACAGAAAAAATTGGTGTCATAGCTGCTATGGATGAAGAATTAGAAGTTTTATTAAAAGATATGAAGGATGTTTCAAAAGAAACTATTAGTGGAATGATTTTTTATAAAGGTAAACTTTGGGGAAAAGATGTAGTTTCTGTTGTTTCTGGAGTAGGCAAAGTTAATGCTGGTGCTTGTACTCAAACTTTAGCTACCAAATTTAATGTTACTTCCATAATTAATTTAGGAGTTGCTGGTGGTGTTGGAAAAGATATTTATCCTGGTGATGTTGTCATTGGAGATACTTATGTTCAACATGATTTTGATACTTCAGTTTTTGGAGATAAAATTGGACAAATTTCAAGAATGGATACATATGATTTTAAAGCAGATAATAAATTAGTAAAATTAGCAGAAGAAGCTTCTAAAGAAGTTTCTAATATTAATACATTTACTGGAAGGATAGTTTCAGGTGATCAATTTGTAGCTGATAAAGAAAAAATTAAATGGTTAGAGGATTACTTTAATGCTTCAGCTGTAGAAATGGAAAGTGCTGCTATAGCTCAAGTGTGTCATATAAATAATATACCATTTGTAATTATTCGTTCTATATCAGATAATGCAAATAATGGCGCTCATATGGATTATGAAAAATTCAAACCTATAGCTGTTGAAAATTCAACATCCATATTAAAAGCTATGTTTAGTAAACTTTAAATTTAAATATATTAATTAAAATTAAATGCATTATATTAAGAAAGTTTCTTAATATAATGCATTTTTTATAATAACACTTTATATTACTTATTTTTTTCATCAACAGAAACATGAACTTCATTTGAAGATAATTTATTTTTATCTATTTGTTGTGGCAATTTTAAAAAAGATTTTAATTTATAGTCTATAAATACTGGAGTATCAAATAAAAACTCTCCTCCTGTATAAATATATCTATATTGCTTCATCATAGTTCCAATACTTTCTGCATACCAAGGAGTAGTAGCATATTGATGCCACATATAAACAGTATCTTGATTATATCTCATTTTATAAAGAGTATTTTGATTATATTTACTACTATGGACATAATTTTTTGCTAAAAATTCAGCAGCACCTTCTATAGCATTAGGTACATTGGTCCAACCTTTTTTATAAGCATATGTTGTTCCTAAAATCAATGCTCTATTAGGAAAATTAGGTAAATTATCTTTAGCACCTATTCCAAAAAGGTTATATACAGTTACTGGTTTTTTTAATGGTATCATTTCATATCCTATTAAATCACCTGAGGAATTATATTTAGGTTTATTTTCATCTGCAATTTCTTTAATAATTACTCCTTTAGCTAATTTACTTGTACCATTACCTGTTTCATGTAAACTTTGACATACTAAAAATAATGGATCTATATTATATTTTTTAGCAGCATTAATAAATCCTGATGCTTGTCCATTTAATATTCCTTTACCTTTTAATATATGGTCTGTTCCTTGTAAATCTACAGTTCTAAATTTATCTAATCTTAAAAATTGAAATTGATTATTTGAATATTGTGGATTAATATATTGTTCAAATTCTTCATAAGTATAACGTGTTGGATTTGCATCCATTTGTAATCTAATATATTCTTGTAAAGATGAATAGTAATTAGTGCTAACATATTTTACATGGTCATTTTGTATTTTATCATCTTCATCTAAACCAATTTCTCCTTTTATAATTTTAATATATTTTGAAGATGCATATCCAATTCCATCTTTAAATTTAAATTTATAAAATCCTTTTTCTTCATCTAAAATTTTCACTTTTTCATCATTTTTTAATTCACCAATTTTTTCTGCTGATGCACTAGGTTCATTTCTAACATTTAATGTACTATTAACTTTAACAATACCTATAGTTTCTTCATATTTTATATCCTATAGTGATAGGTAACTCTTTGATATTATCTCCAAGTTTTCCCCCACTCCACACCGTACGTGAGTGTTTCCAACTCATACGGCGTTCCAACCACTTGTTCTTTTCAATTAAATCTCTGAATATACTACTTACTTCATATTTGAAGCTTTCCTTCAGGTCTGCTAATAATTTTTTTTTTTAGAAAAACTTTCACATCTTTTAGTCTTACTCGAACCCTGAATTATCCAGTATTTAAATTTATTTAACAAGTTGTCTAGTGGCTATTGCTAGAATATCATTACAATATTCATTATAGCTTCATGCCACCACTCTCACTTGGATTAAGATAAGTTATACTTACGTTTTCCTTATCACTACTTCACTGGTAGTAAAACCTCTGTATTCCAAGCTTTCCTTGTTCCGTTATTACTATCTTTTCATATATCCTTAGGTCATCGGTATAAGCCTGTAAGCTCAATAATGCCTGTAACATTATATGGATTTTCATAATATAAAATCTTACTCACCCACACTTACTACACTAATATGTGTTATATCCATTTCTGAATATTAGAATTTTAGACCTGTACATTCCCGATTTCGTCAGTTCCTTTTGAACATCCTAACCATAGATATTTTATAGACCCTAGCTCTATCATACACTCGACTACCTCTAGTTCGCATTTCGTGTAGGGCATTTTCCTACTTACGGTGTACTCTCAAGCCATTTAACGAGCTTATAACATTTTCTTATTTACTTAATAAAATGCTATTCGTATCCTTTGGGAAGGCATTTCAAGGCGTTACCCTATCATTCTACCTATTGTAATAACAGTTCTAATTACTTTTGTAATTAGGCTAGTTTTGTAGTAAACCCACGCTTACCTTTATCTAGCAACAAGTCGCACTAATATATTCTTTAAAATCATTTTCATTCTTAAAACTTATTTTTATATCATTATTTTCTGCTGGCAATACATTAACTGCAAAAACTTCATATTCATATTTATCTCCTTCTTTTTCAATGTATATTTTATTATTTTTTTCAAAAAAATTCTTATCTTTAAATTTTTCTAAAGCACTAAACATAGAACCATCTAACATATTATGACCATAAATAACTATATTTTTATCAGTATCAACATTATTATTATAATCTATAAAAACACATCCTAATTTGCATACTTCATTATAAAAATCATGATTCAAATAATATTTATTATTATCTGTTTGAACAACTGGATAATTTATATTAGTATTTTCTATACTTATCCAAAATTTAAAATTACTATTAATTTCTTTCAAATTTTTATTTGAATTACTTTCCCATTTAATCCTTTTATAAATATTTTGCCCTTGCTTATAAGCATTTAACTTATTATATATTTGTATTACAAAAAAAATTATAGCTATTATTAAAATTATATTAACTCCAAATTTCAATATTTTTTTCATTTTTAATGATTACTAATAAATATACTAATTTTTTCTAATTTAATTCTTTATATATTTATTACAACCAACTCCTCCTTTATCTAAAAACTACTTTTTTAAACTTAAAAAGGATTTTTCATAAAATAATGAAAAATCCTTTTTATTTTCCAAATTATCTTTTAGCTATTTTTTTTCTATTTAATATAGCTATTAAAAAAATACTAATTAATAATCCTACTGATACATATATTAGACTTAAATCATCACCTGTTTTAGGAGTATCATTAATATTTTTATCTCCATTATTACTAGAACTAGTATCTGTTGTACTATTATCATTATTACCAGTATTATTATCTATTGCACGTTCCGCATGAAAATCCCAATCTACATAAGATGTTACATTAGCAAGATTTTTTGTTAATTTATTTGAAACTTCTAAATCTATATGTATCTTAGTTTTTCTCTTTGGAGTATATGTGCCTAAAGAAAAATACTTTTCCAAGCTATTATCCTTATCTACCATTTTACCATTAGCTTGTCCTTGATATATTGTTCCATCGTCATATGTTACTTTCATATTGATGTTATTTAACAATTCTTTTGCATCTTCAGATTTATTTTTAGCTCTAACCTTAAAATAAAGTTTATATGTTTCTGAATTTTTATTTTCTATAAATAAATCATAATGATACTTAGCACCTGGAACCATATTCTCTTCATTCATAAAAAATTCTTCATTTGGAACAAGAATTAAATCACCATTGTTTTTTGAAAAAACTAATGTAGCCTCATTAGTTTTACCATAAGCAATACAACTTAAATTTAATAATACAATAACCAAGGATAAGGTAATAGATATTTTTCTTATAATATTTTTCATAGATATATCTCCCTTATCTTTTTGTCATATAGTTCACTATTTATTAGCTGGTGTTGTGTTAGTAGCTGGTGTTGATGGAGTAGTATCCGGTGTTGTAGTTGTTGGTTTAATAGTAGGACCTGATGTTGCTTGACTTTCAATAATTTTATTCATATCAACATCCCAAAGAGATGCAGCTGCTTGTGCTTGATATTCTTTTTCATCTACTGTTGTTTGTCCTTTTTCCACTACTGGTGCTTGAACAGTTTGGAAATCTAAATCTAAGTTAAAAGTAACTTGATTATACTCTTTACCTGCATTTTTATTAAATGTAACACTATCTAAGAAAGTTACTGTATTATTTTCATTTGGTGGTGCTTGTACAATTCCTTTATAGTAGTAATATCCATCAGTTTCATTATAATACCATTGATTAGCATCATGAAGATTTAAAATAGCTACATCCTCATTTTTACCATTTACATCAATAGTATTAGATAAATCTATTACAGGAGAATCCTTTCCTGGAATCCATTTAGGAATAGCTTTTACTCTTACATACATTGGTATATTACCTGTATTCGTAACATGAGCACTTTTTGTAGTAGTTGTTCCTGGTGTCCAAGTTTGTGGCGGTATAAAACTTTCATTTGCTACAGCCTCAAAATTTGCTGTATTAAATTTATTATGAAATTGTTTATCATATGTAAACCAAGCAAAGGTTCCTCCTACTGTTACTGCAGTTAAAGCTAATGCTGCTATAGTAGTCTTAACTTTTTTTCCCATTAAAAATTCTGTTATTTTACTTCTGTTCATTATGTTTTCCCTCCTGTTTATTGCATCTATTATGATAGTTTTTTCTAAAGTTTACTTAATTAAATCCATATTTAAAAATTAATTTTCAATATAATAAAATTTATATAAATATTGAAATTATTATAAATAAAGCTATAAATATATAAGCTTTACTTTCTTTTAAAGTCATTAAAAATCTTCCTATAAAAGGTATATGAAAATTATACTTACCAATTACATCTTCATATTTTACCTGTCCTTGATCTTCTGATGCATTTGCATCACCTTTGGTAGTGAAACTTTTACTATTTTCATCCTTAGCCACCACTCTATGTGTAACTATTCCATCTTCTGAATCTCCAGCTTTAAAAGTAATTACATCACCAACATTTATATCATTAAAATCAATTTTTTTGTCATAAATTATACTTCCTATTGGTATGGTGGGAGTCATACTACCACTTAATACGGTATAAGTTTTTATACCAAACAATCTTGGAACCGTTGCAATAATTATCATAAATACTATTATGTATACTGCTATATTTAATAATCTATATCCTACTTTTAAAGCTTTTTTCATATGTTACCTCGTTCTTTAACTATTTGGATCTGGAAATACATTTGTACCTATATAATCTGAATTTGAAAAATATGGTTTATTATATTCTTTAGTTTTTACTTTTATATTTATAGTTGGATTAGCCTCAGTTAAATTAATATTTAATCTACCATCTTTTAGTTGCTGTGCACTAACTTTTTTTCCATTTAATTCTATTTCAACAAAATCATACTTAATTGGTTTAGATAATATTAAAGAATATTCTCCTAAAGGTAACTTTGTTGTATAAACTGAATTACCATCTTTAAATACCCCACCAAAATTTTTACAAATATCAGTTTTTCCCTTTATTTCATAAGAAAACATATAATAAGTGTATATATATGGGTTTGAGCTTTCAACTTGATTTTGTAAAGTTACAATACCTAATTGTTTAGATTCTTTAGGCTGTTGTACCATTAAATTTGTTTCTTCCTTTTGCACTTCAACTTTATTATTATTTTCATTTTGAATTACTTTTTTAGGTACTTTTTCAGAATTATTTACCAAGCAATTTTCAAATTTAACTATTTTTTTATTAACTTGCTTATTTTCTCCGTAAGTTACTTCCTCACACACTAATTTTCCATTAATATTTTCAAATACATTTTCTTTTGGAGTAAATCCTTCTTTAGGTTTTATAGTATATTTTATATTTATTCCTTTAGAAGGTATTTCATCAACTTTCCATTGAACTTTATTATTTGTTACTATTGGATTAGATTTTTCATCATTTATAGTGCTAGATAAAATTTCAAAATTATTTGGTATTTCATC
>NZ_WHJC01000190.1 GCF_009295725.1 Clostridium tarantellae | reverse complement strand
GTATTATTATAATTATAAAAGTAATTCAGTTATTAATTAATTTAAATATAAGCGAAAGAATTTTATTTGATAAAAATGTAAATGAAGAAGTTTTAAAATGTAATGATACCGATATCTTTAAAGAAAATGATGATAAAATAAATGAAGAAGAAAAGGAAAGTATTTATTCTAGCACTCTTAAAGAAAAATGTATAAGATATTATGCACAAGATGATAAAAGATATGGAGATATGCCATATACTAATTCAAGAGTTAATGATTATACACAAACAATAAAAAGTTCAGGATGTGGACCAACAGCATATTCAATAGTAGTATCTACTTTAAATAATATTGATATATCACCACCAGAACTATGCAAATATTCATTAGAAATAAATACTAGAACAGATTATTGTGGAACAGATAAAAATTTCTTCATTATGGCAGCAACAGATATAAATAAACCAAATTATAATTTGAACTATGAAGAAGTAAATAATATTAATAGAGTAAAAATTTTATTAGATGATAATAAACATTTAATTATAGTGAATATGATTCCGGGTCATGTTACTAAGCAAGGTCATTATATAGTATTATCTGGATATACTATTATAAATGGAGAAGTATATTTTAAAGTTTATGATCCTCATAGTATTAATGAATATTATATATATGATGATTCATTAATTGATAGTGAAAAAGATGATGGGTTTATATTATTAAGTGAAAAAGTAATAAAATTAGAAGCTCATTCATATTTTGCTTTTTCTAATATAAATGATTCTGTAGTTTTAAAGATAAACAATAAAAAAAATATATGAAATACGATTTAAAACATTTAATTTTTCATTAAATTTCCAAGTTTAAAAAAATATATTTTGGTTAATATAATAGTGTAAGTAACATGAAAGTTAAATTTATTAACTTTTAATTGTAACTTATAAATACCAAACCCAAAGGAGGAATTTATTATGTCAAAAGCATTAGTTCCAGAGGCAAAACAAGGATTAGCTAAATTTAAAAATGAGGTAGCTAATGAATTAGGAGTTCCATTTAGTGATTATAATGGAAACCTAAGTTCAAGACAATGTGGTTCTGTAGGTGGGGAAATGGTAAAAAGAATGGTTCAATCATATGAAAGTGGGCTAAAGTAAAGTATTGCACTTAATAATCAAACTAAGTTTTAATATATTAAAAATATATAAATTTGGTTTGTATGATAAAGGAGGCAATAACTTATGGAAAGGGCACAATCAATCAATCCCAATAATATGAAAAATAGCAACTATTTTAAGGATATTAGAGGTGAGAAGAAATGAGTAGTGTACCGCCAGAATAGATAGCTTTTAATGATTAAACAACAGAAAAGATTGTTTCAATTAGTAATTTTATTGCTATTGGAACAGTCTTTTTTTTGAATTTTAATTATGTTAAAATTAAACAAAAGTTTGTAAAAGGGGAAAATATGAGAAGTATAAAGATTATTCAATGTGGAGATATACATTTTGATACACCTTTTAAAGATTTACCAAAAGATATATCTAAATTAAGAAGGGCAGAATTAAAAGAAAGTTTTTCAAAAATAATAGATAAAAGTTTGGAACAACAAATAGATTTATTTTTATTAACTGGAGATATGTTTGATAATTTTTCAATAGAGAAAAACACATTAATTTTTATAAGGGAAGAATTAAAAAGATTAAATAATATTCCTGTTTTCATAGTAACAGGAAATCATGATCCATATAATTCAAAATCATTTTATTCAATGATTAAATGGTCAAATAATGTTCATATTTTTGGAGATAATGTTACTTATGTTGAGTTACCTAATTTAAATACAGTAGTTTATGGAGCTTCTTTTACCAATAAATATTGTAAAAAAAGTAAATTGAAAAATTTTAATTTGAAAAGCAACCATAAAAATATGATAAAGTTAATGCTTATGCATGGAGAGATTGTTAATTCAACTGAAGGAGACTATAATCCTATAACTTTAAATGAAATTTCAAATTCTCATATGGATTATATAGCTATGGGACATAGTCATAAATTTAGTGGAATTAATAGAGCAGGGAATACTTATTATGCATATTCAGGATGTCCAGAGGGAAGAGGATTTGATGAGTGTGGAGATAAAGGAGTAATTTTTGGAGAAATAAATAAAGGATTTTGTAATTTAAAATTTCAACCTATTAATAAAAGAAAATATACTAATTTAGAGATTTTTATAAATGAATGTTTAACAAATAAGGATATAAAGGATAAAATAATAAAATCAATTCCTATTCATATTAGAGAAAAAGATTTGTTTTCTATAACATTAAAAGGTGAAATAAGTGAAGATTTAAATATATGTATAAAAACTTTAGAAAATATACTTAAAAAATATTTTTTCTATATAAAAATAAAAGATAAGACAAATATAAAAATTGATATAGAAAGTATATCAAAAGAGAACTCTTTAAGAGGAGTATTTTATACTAAAATGTTAAATAAAATAGATAATGCTGAAAATGAAGAAGAACAAGAGCTATTAAAGTTAGCATTAAGGATAGGAATTAAGTCTATTTTAGAACAGGAGGTGAATTTAAATGATAATTAAGAAGATTAGCATAAATAATTTAGGAAAATTTGAAAATAAAATTTTGGAATTTAAGCCGGGATTAAACATAATATATGGAGAAAATGAAGCAGGAAAAAGTACTATACAATTTTTTGTAAAAATATTCCTTTATGGTATTAATAATAAGCGAGGAAAATCCATAAAAAATAATGATAGATTAAAATATAAGTCGTTTTTAGGTGGAAATATAAGTGGAGAAATGCACGTATTAGAAAATAATACTGATATTATTATAAAAAGAAATTTTGGGAGTTGTAAAAAAGAAGATGTTTCTATAATTCTAAATAGTATAACTGGTGAGGAAATAGAAAAAATACAAAAAGATGAACCAGGTAAAACTTTATTAGATTTAAATTATGAAGGTTTTAAAAACACTTTATTTATAAGTCAATTAGGAATTAGTTTAAATACTTCTAATGATGATGAAATTATAAATAAAATAATTAATATATTTCAAAGTGGAGAAGAAAGCATATCTTATAAAAAAATTAAAACAAATCTTGAAAAAACAAAAAAAGAAATAACAACTGCTAGAAAAAATGGAGCTTTAGATTTATTAAACGAAAAATATCATAAGTTAATAGAAGAAAAACATAAAAAAATATCTTTAAATGAAGAAAATATGGATAATGAATTAAAGTTAATAAATTTAAAGTGTAAAAGTGATAAAATAAAAAATGATATAGAAAATCTAGAAGAAGGTAAAGAATATTTAAAAAAATTAAAATTACAACATAATTATAAAGATATAAATTTATATTTGAATAAAATAGATAAATTTAAAGCAGAAAAACAAATAATAGATGATGAATTATTATTAATAAAAAAAGAATTAAATGAAAAATTTTTAATTGATATAAAAGAAAAAGCTATAGAATACTTTAAAGTTATGGATTTTTATAATGAACAATTAGTAGATATACATGAGTTGGATAGAAAAATTTCTACTAAAGAATATGAATTAAAAAAATATGAATATTTAAAAGAATTACCACAAGATATAGAGGATAAAGCCTTAAAATTAATTATTGAAAAAGAAACTTTAAAAAATAATTATAATTTAGCTTTATCTTTAAAAAAAGATATAATAGATTTAAAGGAAAAATATTCTATTTATAAAGGAAAATTAAATAAATTTAAAATAGATGATTATTTTAAAAATGAAATACAAAATAATTTATTTTTATATGAAAATAAATTAAAAGAACTTCAACAAATAATTAAGGAAAATAAAATTGATCTTAAAGTTGAAGAAAAAGAAAAAAAGATAAAGAAAAAATTATTTATTATAAATATAGCAATTGGTCCTTTTTGTTTAAGTCCTGTAATGTTTGCATATTTTATATTCGAAAATAATATTCCTAGTGCTTCTATGGGGATAATAGGGAGTTTGGTAATAATATTTTTATTAAAATATAGAAAAAAACAATTACAATTATTAGATTTTTATAAGGAACATATTACTCAAGTAGATAATATAAAAACTTTAAAAAAGGATATTAAAGAATTAGAAATAAAATTAAGTAATTATAATAAAAGTACAGGTTGTAAGGATTATAAAGAATTAATTATTTGGTTAAAAGAATATGATGAATTTTGTAAAGAAGCACATTCTTTAGAATATAAAATAAGAGTTAAAGATGAAAATTTTAAATCTTTAAATGGAGATGAATTAATAATTAAATTTGAAAGAGATAATGAAATTATTAAAAGTTTGATTAATATATCTTCATCAGATAATATACATGAATTTATTGAAAAAGCAAAAATGTATAAAAGTATTTTAAATTATAAAAAAAATATTAAAATACATCGAGAAAATTTATTTGATCAAATAAAAGCTTTAAGAAATGAAGCAGATAATAAAGAATTAATATTAAGAAAAATGTTAAAAGATATAAATTTACATAACATTCCTTTAGAAAATATTTTTGAGAAAATAGATGAAATATTAAAAAAAATAAGAATAAAAATTGAATTAGAAAATAATATAAAGAGTATAGAAAATACCTGTAAAGTTTTATTGAAAGATAGAAATATAGAAGAATTTAAAAAAGAATTAAAGAGTATTATAAATAATAAAGAATATTATTCTTATGAAAAAGAAGAGGATATTGAAATAACTTTAAAAGAAAAAAATAAAGAACTTTTAGAAGTAGAAAAGGAAATAAAAGATGTAGAACATTTAATAAATACAAATATGTTAACTAGTAGAAGTCTAAGTATTATTGAAGAAGAGATAAATAATATATTTAATAAAAAATTAGATTATGAAAAAAATTTAAAAGCTATTGATTTATCATTAAAATATTTAGATGAATCTTTTTATGAGATACAAAAAAATTATGGTCCTATATTAAATAATAAAGTATCAAAATATTTTAAAAAAATAACTAATAATAAATATAGTGAAGTTAAAGTGTCTTCAAACTATGATTTGTTAGTTAGGGATAGTAATAAAAATGAATTAATTTATAGTGATTATTTAAGTAATGGTACATGGGATCAAGTTTATTTAGCTTTACGTTTAGCGATAATAGAATTAATTTATAACAATAAGATTGTACCTATAATTTTAGATGAAAGTTTTAGTCAATATGATGAAAATAGATTAAAAAAAGTTTTAAGTATAATATATGAAATTTCAAAAGAAAAACAAATCATATTATTTTCTAGTCAAAAAAGAGAATATGAACTATTAAAAAATAATAATGAAATAAATGTAATAAAGTTATAAAAAAAGGCTAATCATTTAAAGGTGATTAACCTTTTTTTGGTTGACAGTAAATATATTTATATAGTATTATATTAATTATTAATGCAATTCATTTGCAAATAGGAGGAATTATGAAAAAATTAACATGGGTACTAACCATATTAGTAATGACAATTGGTTTATTAGGTGGATGTGCGAAAAATAATAATGAAAAAGTTGAAAATAATAAATTAAAGGTTGCAACTACAATAGATCCATTAACAGAATTGACGGAGATAATAGGTGGAGATAAAGTTGAAATTACAACTATGGTTTCAAAAGGGTCAGAACCTCATGATTTTGAACCAAGTACAAAAGATTTAATTGAATTAAATAAATCGGATATATTTATTTATAATGGATTAGAATTGGAAAATTGGATAGATAAAGTTTTAGAAACAATAGAAAATAAAAATATAGAAATAGTAAATGCTTCAAAAGGAATTACTCCTATAGAATATAATGAAGAAAATGAAGTTGAAAATAAACATAGCCATGAAGAAGGGCATAATCATGGGAAAATTGATCCACATGTATGGTTAAGTTTAAAAGATATACAAATTCAAGCTGATAATATAAAAAATGCTTTAATAAAAAAAGATAAAGAGAATGAGTCTTTTTATACATCGAATTATAATAAGTTTATAAAAGAAGTTAATGATTTATATAATGAATATGATAGTAAAATGAATAGTCTTTCATCAAAAGATCTTGTTACAGGGCATGCAGCTTTTGGTTATTTATGTAGAGATTTTAATTTGAATCAAGTAAGTGTAGAAGATGTTTTTGGAGAAGGTGAAATAACTCCTCAACATTTAAAAAGCATAGTTGATTTTTGTAAAGAAAATAATATTAAAACAATTTTTATGCCAGAGTTAGTAAGCCCTAAAGTTTCAGAAACTTTAGCTAATGAAGTTGGTGCTAAAATAGAAAGTATATATAGCTTAGAAAGCAATGAAGATGGATTAACTTATTTAGAAGCTATGAAAAGTAATTTGCAAAAAATATATAATAACTTAAAATAAGTTTAAAAAATAATAGTATATTATATTATTAAAAATTATCACGGAAAAATAAGAAAAGATATTAAATTTTTTGTAAAAAAAACATTTACATTATCGAAAAATAATGTTATCATATAACTATAATTTAACGTATGCGTTGTTACTGGTTAAGCAGGCAAGGGCTGAAACATCATAAATTTATATATTAT